>JAITGZ010000259.1 GCA_031280335.1 Deltaproteobacteria bacterium
TCGGCAAAGGCGGCGTAATCGCGGCCAAAGCCTTTTTTCTCCATAAGTCCGGAGACTTCCGGGTAAAGATAAAAAGAAGCGCGGGGAGAAAAACAGCGTATGCCGGGGCAGGCGTTGAGCAGTGTTACGGCGGCATCACGCCGCTCGCGCAGGGTTCGAAGAATACGCGCCGCTTCGCCTTGGTCGCCCTGCAAAGCGGCCAGACCGGCGTACTGAACAAAGTGGGTGGTGCAGGATTCGGCGTTGGTGTTAAGCTGGGTAAAAAGGCGGATCACCTCGCGCGGACCTATGGCCGCGCCCAAACGCCAGCCGGTCATGGCAAATTTTTTGCCGAAGGAGTACAAAATGACGCTGCGTTCGGCCAGACCGGGGAAACCGGCCAGACTGCGGCTTTTGCCCTCGTAATTCATTTCAAAATAGGCCTCGTCCAGAAGCACGGCCAGATCGTGCCGGCAGGCCAGATCAGCCAGTTGTTCCAGTTCCCCGTCCGAGCAGGAAGCCCCGGTGGGGTTCTGAAAATCGTTGAGGATGAGGATTCTGGTCTTGGGGGTAATGGCGCGCTCCATGCCTTCCCAATCAAGTAGGAACCCGTCTTTGCCGGCAATAAAGCCGTAGGGCACGGCCTTGCCGTTGTAATATTCGATTTGGGACTCATAGATGGGGTAGCCGGGGGAGGGATAAAGAACCTCATCACCCGGATTCATGAAGATCTGGATGAATTTGCCGATGACCGGCTTGCCCCCTGGCTGGACGGAGACGTTTTCCGCCGTATAGGCAGTGCCGCGCAGGGTGTTGGCATCCGCGGCCAGGGCCTCGCGCAAGGGCAGAATGCCCCCATTGGGGCAGTAGCCAGTTTTACCCTCGCCTATGGCTTTGCGGGCCGCCTCCACAATATGCGCCGGAGTGGAAAAATTGAGATCTCCCAAATGAAAGGGGTAAACCTTGCGGCCCGCCGCCGCATATGCGGCCGCCCTCTCCGCCACGGCAAAGGCCGTCTCCGTGCCCAAAAAATTTATGCGCTGCGCCGTACGCATGTTCAGCCTCAATTGCTCATTGTTCTGAAACTTTTTACCTTTGAACCGCTCTAAAATTCAAAACGCGCGGCTGCATTGATCAGCACCGAATCCACAGGCACGGCTTCGTGTCCTCCCATGTCTTTGACCTTGATCTTACATATGCGGTCCAAGACATCCAGCCCGTCCGTCACCCTGCCGAAAACGCAATAGCCCCAGCCATCCTCGCTTTCTTGCCGAAAATCCAATTCGGGGTTGTCCGCATGATTGATAAAAAACTGGGCGGTGGCGCTGTGCGGGTCGCTGGTTCTGGCCATGGCGATGCTGCCGCGCGTGTTGCTCAAACCATTGGCGGCTTCGTTTCTGATGGGCGGGTCTGTTGGTTTTTCTTCCAGACGCAGAGTCAACCCGCCGCCCTGGATCATAAAACCCTTGATCACCCGGTGAAAAATGGTCCCGCTGTAAAAACCGCTATCCACATAGCGCAGAAAATTTTCCACCGTCAAAGGCGCTTTTTCCGGAAAAAGCTCCAGCAATATCTCGCCGGAGGTGGTGTCGATTAAAACCATGGGGTTGTCGCTCATGTCCTGTCCTCTAAGGCAGTTTAATTTTGAGACGCTCTGCTCGGCGTAACGGCGACAATAAATTTGACTCGGGCCGTCCTGGCCCTCGCCCTCAGGGCGTGAAAGCCCTGGCTTTCACGCCCTATTCCACTGTCCTGTGGAATAGCCGCCTACGCCTCACAGGCGGGGGGGTGAAGCTTCACCTTATCCGCCGCCAGAGCAATTTCATTTTGAAATTATTGCCCAACGGCAGGCTGTACCCGCCTGGGCTTTTCCTACGGCAAGGATTTTCCTGAAGATCCTTGCAGGCACAACAAGGAAAAACGCTGCGCATAAAAATTGCTGCCACCGCCGCATATACGGACACGGCGGCCTATTTGGCGTTGAGTACCTTGCCAGGGTCCAGAGGGCTTTCGCCTTCATGCAGGGCGCGGGCAACCGTAGGCGCGCCCTCCAGGCTGGTGTCCACCTCTTCGGGCGTAACGCGCTTATTGTCTTTGTCCAGCATGAGCATCACCTTGGGCTTTGCTGGTTTGGCCGGATTGGAGGCGGTAACCACGCCGATGAACCCTCCGCTGACCTCCACCACGCTGCCCACCGGGTAAACGCCCAACATGCGTATAAAATGCTCCATATAACCGGGGAAAAAATCGGCGCAACGCATTTGATACATAATACCCAGCACCTTGTACGGCAACATGGCCCGCTTGTAAGGGCGCCTGCTGGAAAGGGCGTCATAAACATCCACTATGGCCAGGACGCGCCCGCTCTGGCTGATCTGATCGCCGGGCAAGCCGCGCGGATAGCCCTTGCCGTCAAAACGCTCATGATGATCGTAAATGCCCATGAGGGTTTCCTGCGTAAAGCCCGGCGTTTTTTTCACATACTCATAGCCCAGATAGGGATGGCGGCGCATTATGGAGAATTCCGCTTCCGTAAGCTCGCGCGGGGCGTTTAGTACCTCAATGGGGATCATGGCCTTGCCCAGATCATGAAACAGCCCCGCCATGCCCACCTCGTAACTGAGACTGGGGGGAAAATTCATATGCCGGGCAAAGGCCAGGCCCATCACCGCCACATTGACTGTATGACTGTAAGTGTATTCATCCGCGTCCCGCAGCTTGCAGAGGGTGAGCATGGCGTCCTGGTTGCGCGTAATGCTGTCCAGCAGGTTTTTCACCAAGCCTTTGCCCTTGTGCAAATCAATCTTGTCGCCCCGGCGTATGCCGTCCATCAAGCTTTTGGACATCTCCATGGACTCGGCGTAAAGGGCTTTGGCCACGGGCATTTCCGCCGCCAGGGAGCTTTCCGGCGCGACAAAATCCTCTTCATTGTCAATGTGTTTAAGGACGGACTCAGCCTCTGCCGCGCTGTTGTTTTCCTTAATCTCACTCCTGTCCAAATCCACAAATACCTCGGTGTAACCATCGGCCAAGATCTTGTCGATAACGGCGGCCGTGGCCAGGCCCTCAGTGGAATAAAGATAGGGATTCTCTTTCCATCTGACGCCTTTGTTTATTATATACATACCGGGCACAAGCTGGTTGGTGGGGATTCTTTTTTCTGTCATGGTTCAAACCGCAAGTTTGGCCTAACCGTTGGTCAGGCCCGTGTTTCCGCTGGCGTTTCAGCAAAATGCCATTTAAATGTGTAACTGTAAAACCGAATAATGTCCACCGCCGAATACAACCGGAAAAAGGCAGACGCCTCCCCTGATCATGGCGTCGGATTTTTTGAGAAGAACCTTGCGCGGCATCATGTTTTCCTTCAAAGTGGGATACCGTTAAGGCAGGGGAACCCACAAATATGGGCAGGAAGAAACTATCTTTGAAGAATCGTCGGCCTGCCTCCTAAAAGAGCTTGTCCTCACCTAAATTTAAATGTAACATTGTGATATTATAACAATTTCACTTTGAAATTGCTCTAGCCGGATAGCAATGAGTGTCTGGATATTATTCCAAGCAACTGCCCTGTAAGCCGTTTAAGTTCTGTACAAGCAATAACTGAAGGATAGATTTCGGACAAGTCATTATAGCAACTGCCCGAATCGTCATCGTCAAGAGCTACGGCAATTATATCAGTGCCGCGCTTGATTATCTTTAGGGCGGCGTTTGCTGTATCTTTTATCGAAACCGGAGGCATGTAACTGTTGTCTTCATCGATATTGTGGCATGGGATACCGTCCGAAAGAACAATAATAAGCCGTTGCTCGGATGTGGTTTTACCCGTGACATACCGTTCAGCCCAAAACAACGACAATCCTTCCCGTGTGCCTTCGTCGGCTTCAAGCGCTAGGATATTGAGTTTTTCCTCATCACTGCCGTCAAAGTCTATCAGAATGTTATGTTCAACCTTGGGTTCCCAAAAAATTGCTCTATGCTCCACAATAGCGTGAGTTATGCCCTGCTTTTTCAAAACTTCGTGCAGGATAACGCTCGAAATCATTGCGCTCTCACGGCGTACCCCTCCCATTGAGCCGGAACCGTCAATCAGCAGTAGAACAGCAATGTCCGGCACTCCGAAGTCTTCGCCGTTACGATACCAATATCGCTTTTTAGTGTCGGCAAGGTTGCGCGAAGATATTCCCGCCCCGAACAGTTTTTTCTCCTCGCGCATCGGAATGCGCGCTTTCAGCAGTCGGGTGAAACGGCTGGTGTAAGAGTTGATGTTAATGCGGTACTTGCTGTAAATGTTCTGGTAGGCCTTACGCAGGTTCAGGTTGGGCTTGGGCTTCGTTTCGACTATTTCAATACCCTTGTGAATACTGTGGCAATCGAACTGCGCGCCTTTCCAAGTTACGACCACAGGCTTAAACAGGATGATTTTCAGAGCGGCGCTTTTGTCTCCCTCATAGTCATCAACAATGACAAGCAGCTGCTCGTTAAAATCTTTATCGGGCAGAGGATTTCCATCAAGGTCAGTGAACAGGCGACGCGTAACAGCCGCAGACCGTCCTTTGCGCACAATGTTTGTGATGGCATTCGGGGCGGCGCTATGGGTCTTCGTGCCGTAAAGCATCTTTATCAAACGGCTGTCATCAATGTCCGTTTCCGATTCAGGGATAAGCGGTTCGATGATGTCAAAAACCCTCTGCGAGAATCCGAAACGCTCGTCTGGGCTGCCGCAAACGCTGCCGTCAAGGAACATTTGTTTTGTCTGAAGCACATATTCGGCGATTCGCTGCGATGGCTCTGCCTGTTTTATCATAGGGTAGAGCAAGAATGTTCCCATATAGTTCAAGTAGTCCGTAAGAGGAAGCGGTTCGGGCTTGCCAGTCGATTCCTGCTCAAAAGCCCGGTCCGCCGAGCCTTCGATGGGCGTATTGGAAAATAAGATCGCCAACCGTTCAAACAGCAGATACAATTCCAAGTTATCGAAAATACTACACCCCGCCGCTTCAATGAACGCGTCTTCGATGATGTTCCAAATTAGGGCAAGCGCTTTTTTTCGGGCTTTGGTGGTCGCCCGCGCATCGGAGATTACATCCGGCGGGAAGTTCGTATATAGAATATGCAAACATTCGTGGATATTCTGCCCACGCGTTATCATACGCAGGGCATACCAAGGGTCTGCTGAAATCAAATGCGGGAGACGCATAAAGTCCTCAGCGCGGCGGAGTGCCTTAACATCAGCGAACACTGCGCCTATCGCAGGGTCAACAACAATATTTTGCCCATCGGTGAAGGCTTGGTCTTCGTTAATGAAAAACAGACGCACTTTTTCGCTTTCAGTGAGAACCTGCGCGAAATTCTCCTCAATACTGCGATTGAAGTCGCATTGAAAGAGGCGGAGCGTTTTCTTTGCTTCATTGTCCATAAACTACCGCCACTTTCCCGAAGTTCTCTGATCGAACTCGCGCAGGAGAAAATAAGCAAAGTAATATTGAGCCTCCGCATCACCGGCAGCAGCCTTTTTCATCAGTTCGGCGGCCTCGCCGGTGAAGTCGGTGGTTTCACCCTTGAATTTGCTCATTTTTCCGCTTCCCTAGCTTTCCGTTGTTCTGCCCATTCATCAAGCATGTCTTGTGTAATGTCGTTCCAAGTACGGCAATCAGGCACTATTCCCAGAGCGAACATACGAAAAAGCCGTTTCACAACGCTTACATCGCCAACCAAAGTCTGATACTGAGTGAAGAGCTTTCCCTTTGCAATTTCTGCTTCGCCGTATGCGAACTGCAATTCAACGATATACTCAAGTACAGTGGTGTCCTTCTTCAGTGATATTGCAGTCTGCATAAAACGGCAATCTTCAAGCAAGTCTTCAGGATCTAAGATGATAAAGTTATCATACATAGGGCGTATAGTTTCAATTGCATGTTCTATCAACTCCGGTGATGGATTTTCAAATTTGGTCATGACACCACCAGCGCAAACTTTTAATATGAATTTCATTGAACCGCCTAATTCCACTTATACAGAACGAGAATGCCGCGTATGGTTTCCTCCATAGCGCGGTCGCACTTGGCGATGGGTATTATCGTCTTCTCGGCGGCGGCAAGGTAGCCCTCGTATTTGGCGAGCCGCACCCAGTTTTCAAGATTGCGCGGCGAGATTACGAGGTCGAGTTCTTCGCTGTCGATTTTCTTTTTCAGCTTGTGGTACACGCCGAGCAGTTTGTCCACCTTGTCGGCACACTCCGGGACGCGGGTTGTCAGCATCTTGGCTACCGCTTCATCGGATAACGCGGCAAGTTCCAAAATCACATTGAAGCGGTTGTAAAGCGCCTGGTTGAGTTCTTTCGTGCCGAAGTAGCCGAGGTTCATCGTGGCAAAGAAGCGAAAATTCGGATGCCGCCGAACCACCTCGCCGTTGTCGAGCCGAACGAAGCCGTTGTCATCAAGGAGCGAGTTGAGGAACGCCAGATACTGCGGCTTTGCGAAGTTGATTTCCTCAAAAACGACCGCGCCGCCAAAACGAATGGCTTTCGTTACATAGCTCTCCTTAAAAACAATCCTGTCTTCTTCCGGAATAAACTTGCCGAGGACAAACTCGTCCAAATTCTCCGTGCAGTTTATTACGTCCATAATAGGCATAGCGATTTCCTGACATACCAGTTTGCAGGAAATGGTTTTGCCGGTACCGGCAGGTCCGTGAAAAAGAACAGCTTGAATGTCTCCGACCGTAACCGCGCTGCAAATACCCCGCACTACTTTGGGAATGACCAATTCAGACGGCATAACCGGTACAAGATAACGGTATTCCGGCAAGAAAGCGTCTTCAGCAAACGCGGTTATGGCGATTTCACGCTCGCTTTCCTTTTTATATTGCGCCTTGTTCTCGGCAATAACAGCAAAACTCTCGCGAAAAGACAAAAGCTCCGAATGGTCAAAACCGCTCAGGTTTGAATAGTTGACTTCATACTCGTCAAGCTTGTGCGCCTGATAGAAATCCTCGTGTAAGTTAACAAATGTATCAGCTACTGGTGAATCTGTAAAATTCAGGAGCATTGCGGCGTAATCGCTATCCTGCCGGCATTCGCGGGCAAGCAATACACAGAAAGCTGGAAGCAATTTATACAGCGGATGCAAGTGTTCCATATTGCCGTCAATCCAACGCCCCATCGCGTCGTATGCAGCGATTGTAAGTGCGTCTTCGTCGATGAGCGCTTCGTACCGGTGTATGTTAGGTTCAACCACCCCATTTTGCCTCCAGTCGTCAGGCACATTGACATGGAGAAAAACCTGACTGCCATCGTCGCTCACATAATAGTCCCCGATGGCTTCTCCATCGCTCTTTGAGGCAGGACTGCAAAGCAGCGAAAACAGCACCAAGGCTTCGCCTATAGGTTGGCAAAGCGTGGTTGTCCCTTTGAACGACTGATTGTTCGGGTGGACGTAATACTGCGTAGCATCGGAGTGATGCTTGAACCCGAAACCCTTATAAATCTCATCGTTATTCTCCCGGACAACCTTATAGGATATTTTGAAGATGTTCATAAGCGCTTTTCCTCCTCTTTTCTAACTTATAGAGCAATTTAACTTTGAGACGCTCTGCTCGGCGCGTAACGGCGAAAGTGAATTTGACTCGGTCCGTCCTGCCCCTCGCCCTTAGGACGTGAAAGCCTTGGCTTTCACGTCCTATTCCACGGTCCTGCGGAATAGTCGCCTACGCGATGTAAAAGCATCTCTGCGGCAGGCAATGCCTGCGGGGCGCAGGCATTCGGCCGAACCCGCCGTGCGGGTTTTTCGCGGGCGGAGGCGCTGCGCGAACCCAGCCGCCAGAGCAATTTCACTTTGAAATTGCTCTGATATGCTCCAGCTGCGTCTGCCCTGACAGCCGGGAGGGAGGGTGTTGCATACTCTCGCCTACCGGCATACATATACGGCATGAATACGGAGCAGCTCCAGAAAAATAATACCCCCCAACCCTGTCTGGCGAAACTGCGTTTTAAGAATGCGCCGCTCCTTGATGCCGTTTTACTGGAAAAAATCCTGCGTGCGGTGAGCCACGTTTTGGAAGGGACTCTGGGCGCGGTGCAACACAGAATTCTGCCCGGTAAAAAAGATTTGTACAGCGCAGCGCTGCTGCTTTTGCCGGAGCGGCTGGAGGCGACTGACGCCGGTCCGGCCGGGCTGCTCCTGCGTTTCGGCGGGTTCAATCCCTCCCATGACGATCCGGATTTGAGCCTGAGCCTGGAACAAACCTGGCAATGGGACGATGCCGGAGCGGCGGCCGGGGCGGCTCCCTTTTGCCTGAGCCTGAGCGAGCTAAATGCCCTGCATCTTGCCCCCGCAGCCCGGCTGGCCTTGTTTCAAAAAAGCCTTTACGCCCTGGCGGCGGAGCTGGGTCCCGCCGCCCTGCATTTCCCGCAAAGTCAATGTCTGATCGATCCGGAGGCTTATCTGGAAAACAGGCCGGGCGCGCCCGAATACTTCCGCCTGCACGGGCTGGTCAACACCAGGATATTTG
The DNA here is from genome assembly GCA_031280335.1 of Deltaproteobacteria bacterium. Classification (GTDB taxonomy): domain Bacteria; phylum Desulfobacterota; class Desulfovibrionia; order Desulfovibrionales; family Desulfovibrionaceae; genus WRHT01. Next base: position 8,485 of record JAITGZ010000259.1, read on the forward strand.
TTCCCAGAACTTCCGGGGCTACGGCCCTGCTTATGGATACCCTGGGGCTGCATTGCCTTGGCCTGCCTGATTTTCAACTGCGCGTCACGGAAGAAACTCCGGACTGCGCCGAGCTGGCTTGCCGGCTCTGCAACTTGGCCGATTATCTGTGTTCCGGGCCGGGGGAACTGCGGGACGGCGTTCTGGTGAGCGCAGCGGAAGACGCGCCCGGCGTGGCACCTTGGGAGCTGCGCCGGGCGCAGGCGCTTATGCCCCCGGCCCGCGTGGTACTTGAGCTTCTTCCCGCAGGCGGGCGGAACTGAAGGAGGCGATTAAAATAGCCCCGGCCTGGGCCACATTCAGAGAATCAAAATCCCTGACCATGGGGATATGCAGCCATTGGGCGCAACGTTTGGCAACGCCGGGACGCAGGCCTTTTTCTTCCCCGCCCAAAACCAGCACAGCGGGAAATCGCGGCCTGAAGGCATAAATATTCCACGCCTGTACGGCCTGATCTGAAGGCTCCGCCATCTCTCCGGCGCAGATCGCCCCGTAAATGGCAAAATCCTGTGCCAGTACGTCCAGGGTTTGGGCCAGATTGGCCACCTTGACCACAGGCAGCCTGTGCATGGCCCCAGCCGCGCTGCGCGCCGCCCCGGCCCCAAGGTAGGCCGACTGATGCCGGGGCAGAATCAACCCACCCCCGCCCAAAGCGTAAAGGGTACGCGCCAGGGTGCCGACATTGCCGGGGTCAAGCACGCGGTCCAAAACCAGCAATAGTGGCAAAGGAGCGGCCAAGGCGGCGGCGACAGCCTCTTCCAGGCTGCTGAAGCCGCTTTCAAACAGCCTTGCCGCCACCCCCTGGCTGCTGCCCGCATAGGCGCGCCGAAATTCGTCCGCAGAAAGCAGCCGAAAGCGTACCCCCGCAGATCGGCAAAGATCCACAATTTCTTCCGTACGGCGATCTCTACGCCCTTTGCGGATAAACACCACATCCGCCCGATGGGGCGACAGACGCAAAAGCTCCAGCACCGGGCGCACCCCCGGCAACCAATGCCCTTCTTCCGGCCGCGCTTCTTCACCTGACATATAACTGACCACCTGCATCCTTGGGATATTGCGCCCTTCAACCTATCTCACGGGTATTGCGAAACTCCACCCCCGGATAGCGCTCCATGGCCGATTCCAGCTTCCAGAGATTCGGGGCCAGATAGGCCAGGACACCTTCGGCATCCAGGGCCAGTTCCGCGTGATAATAATCTTGAAAATCCTTGAATTGACGCTCGTCCAAGGCATATACCCAGCGGGCGCAATGAATCTCCGCCGGCTCGTAACCTGCGTCCACCGCGTATTCATCGGCCAGTCTGGCCACCATCACCTCGAACTGCAGCACGCCGACCGCCCCCAGAATATAGTCGTTGTTGATCAGGGGGCGAAAAAGCTGCACCGCGCCCTCTTCGGCCAATTGCTCCAGCCCGTGGCGCAGCTGCTTGAATCTGAGGGGATCGCGCAGACGCACCCGGCGAAAATGCTCCGGCGCGAAACTTGGAATGCCCACAAATTTAAGCGGACTTTTTTCTGTGAAAGTGTCGCCTATCTTGATGGAGCCATGATTGGGCAGACCAATGACATCGCCCGGAAAAGCCTCTTCCGCCCCGGAACGGTCCTGCCCCATGAAAATGACCGCATTGTTAACATTAACCTCTTTGCCCACGCGCCAATGCTTAAGCCGCATGCCTCTGTAAAAACGCCCGGAACAAACGCGCGTAAAGGCCATGCGGTCCCGGTGCGCCCTATCCATATTGGCCTGAATCTTGAACACCACCCCGGAAAACTCTTCTTCACAGGGTTGAATTAAGCGTTCTTCCAGCGCCTGCGTTACGGAGGATTCTGCGGCTTTACCCTGTAAGGCCGTCCTGGCCGGACGCGGCCCAGGGGGCGGGGCCAGCTCCAAAAAAGTCTCCAGCAGTTCCCGCACCCCAAAATTATTTATGGCGCTGCCGAAAAAAACCGGAGTCTGCGCGCCCTTGAGATATGCCTCCGGCGTAAAGACATTGCCGGCGGTTTCCAACAGGGCCAGATCCTCGCGCAGAGAGGCGGCGGCATCACCCAGGTATTCCTCCAGCCCTGGGTCGTCCACGGATTTGATGATCATGCCCTCTTCCACCCGCCGACCGCCATGCGCGGAAGAAAACAGGCGCAGTCCGCGCGCGCGCAAATCATACACGCCTTTGAAAGAACCGCCCATGCCCACAGGCCAGGTGAGCGGAGCGCAGGCTATGCTCAGCCTGTTTTCAATGTCCGCCATAAGCTCCAAAGGGGGCAGACCCTCCCTGTCCAGTTTGTTGATGAAGGTGATAATGGGGGTGGAACGCATACGGCAGACCTCCATCAATTTTCTGGTCTGGGCCTCCACCCCCTTGCCGGAGTCAATGACCAGCAGGGCCGAATCCACCGCTGTAAGCACCCTGTAGGTGTCTTCAGAAAAATCCTGATGTCCTGGGGTATCCAACAAATTCACTTCAAAACCCCGGTAGCTGAAGCGCATGACCGAGGTACACACGGATATGCCACGTTCCCGCTCCATGGCCATCCAGTCCGAAAGGGCGTGGCGTGAGGCTTTGCGGGCCTTGACCGCCCCGGCGGTCTGAATGGCCCCGCCAAAAAGCAGAAGCTTTTCCGTAAGAGTGGTCTTGCCCGCATCCGGGTGGCTGATAATGGCAAAGGTACGGCGTTTGGCTATTTCTTTCCGCAACACATCAGACATGCTTCATTCCTTATAAAGCAACCAACTTTGAATTTTATCCTGCCGGAGGCTCCGCTCCAGGCGCCTCCGGCAAAGGGTCGAAATGGGCATGTTTGCCCAGGCACCGTTTTATCTCTGTCGTCCCTTTGGCATAAGGGCAAGGCACCTTTGGAAGAATCTTCAAATTTTTTCAGCCGCGTAGGGCTGAAAAATGTTGAAGGACAGGGTTTTGACAGGCGTATTACTGCCGGTTCGCCAAAAAAGCAAGCCTTACAGCCAAGTGGCAAAAACCCACATGTGCCGCCGCCGTTAAAATAAACCGCTGCCGTTGCTGAAAATTTACTTTTCTTTTTTACATCCGGGCTATATGGCTGTTGAATTACAATTTAATTCCCAAGGAGAAAAGATGCCCGGGCGTCTTTTTATGGATTGTTCTTCCGGGATCAGCGGCGGTATGTTTTTATCCGCCCTCACGGATTTGGGCGTTGATTTCGCCCCGCTGGAAGAAGCCCTGCGATGCGCGGGGATTGAACTGAGCTTTAAATCCGAGCCTGTCTCCGGATCGCATGGTGCCGGCATGTTCACGGAAATAATCTGCCCCACAGAGGCGGACGGTGCCGGGCGGGGGCAAAGCCCGCCGGACGCCCCCGGCATAATTGCGCATTGCGCCCTGCCTGAAATAGTACGCCGCCGCGCCCTGGAGATGCTCGCCCGCCTGGAACAGGCCGGACTGGACGCCCACGGCGTGCGGGACGCATTTTCTTTTCACGAAGGCGGGGCCGTACACGCCCTGGCGGAAGTTCTGGGGGCGGTCTGGGGCTTGCATGTGCTGGAGGTCGCGGAAGTCTGGTCCAACCCCCTGCCCTGGTTCAGCGCAGGCACCGCCCCGGACGGGGACAAAACCCCGGCGCTGCCCAGACCGGTAACGCTTAACCTGCTGCGGGGCAAACCCTTCTTTTATGCCGATGCGGCGCAGGAGCTGATTACCCCCGGTGGGGCCTTGCTTTTGGACACGCTGGTTACGCGTTTTTTATCTACCCCGTCTTGCGCGAACATTCCTGCCATGAAAAACAGCGCTGTGCTGGAAAACAGCGGACGAGGCTACGCGCCCCCTGAACTCTCAAAAACAAAGATCAGGCGCTGCCTGCGCCTGCACCTTTTCAATTTTGCCTCCGATACTGCGGCCCCAGGCTATATTATGGACGAAGTGGGACAAATATCCTGCCATCTGGATCACCTTACCGGCGAGGAGATCGGCCATGCCCTTCTTGCCCTGAACGAGGCCGGGGCGCTGGATGTACTCTGGCTGCCGGGTCTGACCAAAAAAAACCGCCCGGGTGGAGAACTGCGGGTACTTTGCCGCCCTGAGGATCTCCCACAAATGCAGGAAGCGGTCTTTATCCACACGCACACCCTGGGGCTGCGCTCAAGCGTATTGGAACGCCTGACTCTTCCCCGAAGGGAGGAGCAAGCGGATACCCGGTGGGGACGTCTGCGCGCCAAAGAATACACCCTGAACGGACAAAATTTCAGCCGGGTGGAATACGAAGCCCTGGCCAGGGCCGCCTCCGAAAAAGGGCGCGGCCTGCCGGCTTTACGCCTGGAAAAATAAAACAATTTCATTTGAAATCATATGAAACAAACGCAAGGCTGCCCCATGTTCTTCAAATCAAGACCCATTACTCCTCCTCCAAGACGCCTGCCGCAGCTTATGGCTCTGTGCCTGGCGATTCTGCTGAGCGCCTGCTCCACCTCCAATCTCTTGAATCTTCAAAATGAAAGGGAAGAAAAATTTCCTCTGTCCCCCGGCCCAAGGGGCGAAAGCATTGATTTCAGCATGAGCGGCGTCAAAATCAAAATCAGCGGCCCTGAAAACTACTTACATACCGCTTGGGCGCGCGCCCAAGCGGCTTCAGCCCTAACCCCGCCGGAAAATATCTTTGCGGTGTTGACGCCTGCCGGCGACACCACGCCCCCGGACAGCCCGTCCGCCTCTCCCGCTCTGCGCGGGCGCAGACTGGTCATTGTAAGCGCACAACCCGAATTCATGAATGCCTATCTTGAAACCAG
>JAITGZ010000002.1 GCA_031280335.1 Deltaproteobacteria bacterium
GCTGGCCTCCCCCAAACCCATCCGCTTGGGGGTGTGGCTTGGAGGGGCAGCGCCCCTCCAGCAAAAGGAGCAAAACTTGAACAAAAAAAACTTCCGATGCGGATGGGTGGCCCTGATGGGCCCGCCGAACGCGGGGAAATCGACTCTTTTGAATACCTACCTGGGGCAGAAAGTGGCCATTGTGACGCCGCGCCCGCAGACCACGCGCAACCAGATTACCGGCATTCTTTCAGACAACGAGGCCCAGGTTATTTTCATGGATACGCCCGGAGTGCATCAACTGCGGGGCAAAATGAACCGTCTGCTGCTGCAGGCGGCCTGGCAGGCCATGGAAGAAGCGGACCTGTTGCTGCTTATTTTGGATGGCGACCTCTACGCACGCAAGCCGGATTATTTGGAGCGCGACCTGAAGCCGCTGCTCCCCCCTCTGCGGGCCGAGCAGCGGCCGGTGTTCATCGCGGTGAACAAAGCGGATCTGTTGGGGGACAAATCCCGCCTGCTGCCGCTGCTGGAGGGCCTGCACGCGCTTTTGCCCCAGGCGGAGATATACCCGGTATCCGCCCTGCTCAAGGATGGGGTGCCTGAACTCCTGCGGGCCGTAAAAGCCGCCCTGCCCGAAGGCGAGGCGCAATTTCCGGAAGATCAGCTCTCCACCCTTTCCCTGCGCTTCATGGCGGCGGAAATCATCCGTGAAAAGCTCTTTTTGAACCTGCGCCAGGAGATACCCTATTATACAGCCGTGGATATTGAAAGCTGGCATGAGGACGCCGCGCGCGGTCTCACCCTGATCCAGGCGGTCATTTATGTGGGCAGGGATTCGCACAAGGGCATGGTCATCGGCCAGGGCGGCAAAAACCTGAAAAGAGTCGGACAAAGCGCCCGCGAAGAACTGGCCGCGCTATTGGGATGCAAGGTACATCTGGAACTGTGGGTCAAGGTAAAAGAAAACTGGCCGGAAGACCCGGGTTTTTTGCACCAGCTGGGATTGGGGCAGCCCCTGTGATGCGCGGGTAAACGCCCCAACCCGCTCCCCGGTCCCCCGACCGGTGAAATGAGTTCACCCCTTGAGCGGGGCCGTCGGCCCCGCTCAAGACTGAAACAGTCGTATCAATTACATGCCGAATCAGCCCGCACATTCATTTTCCCCTGCGCGCAAAAAGCAAGGGCAGAAGATCCTGACCTACCTCAAATTGATGACAAACCCGCCCGCAACCTTGGCCTCACACGGACAAGAATGATGGAATAGTACCGCTGTGGGCATGTCTCGCCAAAAAATTGACTAAAGGGCGTACCGGCCTTGTTACGCAAGCCGCAGCAATCCTTTTATCACAGATAAAACCCTTATATTTCCATATATTATCTCTATGGCATATTTTTTGCTAAGATAGGCTTGCACAAGCAGGCCAAGGCCGTGAAAGGAGCATTTTTATGCCGGTAATCAAACCTGTCAATAATATTTCCTCCGCTTCCACGCTTCCATTCAGACGGGCGGGCGAGGGCGGCATGGCCCGCCGCGCCACGGGCAGAAACGCGGCCCTGGGTCTGGATAATTTTTCTCGTTTGCTGCAGAACGAGGTTTCCACCCAAGCGGCGGAGGCGGGCGCGAGCGGTCGGGCTCCTTCCGCCGTAGGCGTACGGCGCAGTGTTATGCCGCCGCGCCCCATTACCGAAGTCCGCGCGCCTTCTGTGCCCGCCCCTCCTCCCGCGCCTCCCGTCCATAGCGGGCCGCCGGAGCTGCCCTCCGCCCTTCAGGCTATGCTGGCCCGGCCTTCGGGCAGCGAGGCGGCCATTCTCGCCCTGCGTTCTTCCGGGCACAAATTGAAGGAAGCGGTTGAAAGCGCGTTGGGCAATCTGGGAAAACTTGCGGCCATGTTCGAATCAGGGGACGAAGGCGGATCCGCCATCGGTTATGATCGTATGGGGGGGACTTCTTACGGCAAGTATCAAATTTCGTCCAAGGCCGGAACCATGGATGAATTCATTGCCTTCCTGCATAAAAAAGCCCCTCACCTGGCCAAGGAGCTTAAGGCCGCCGGACCGGCCAATACCGGCGGCAGGAAGGGCAAGATGCCGGAAACTTGGCGGGATATCTCCTCCAGAGACCCCCAGGGGTTCGAAAAACTGCAGCACGAATTTGTGCATGAACGCCTGTACCTGCCCACCCTGCGCAGGCTCAAGGGGCAGGGGCTGGACGAAAGCGACTTCAGCCCGGTCATGCGCGAAGTTTTGTTCAGTACCGCCGTGCAGCATGGCCCGACCGGAGCCGCGCGTATCATGGGCCGGGCCATGGAAAAAAGCGGCGGCGCTTTATCGGCCGCAGCCTGGGGGGATAAGGGCGCATCCGCCGTCAAGGGGGAAGAAGTGCTGATCAAGCGCATTTACAGCTTAAGGCAGGGCCAGTTCGGCTCTTCGGCCTCGCATGTGCAAAAAGCCGTCTCCGGCCGTCTGCAGAACGAAATGAACACGGCCCTGCGCATGCTGAAAACAGGGGCCATGCTGGTGGGATAGCGTCAAAATGAGCTGAAATCCACTCGCACGGCTTTAAAGCATTTTAAGGAAACGCTGATTTATTCTCTTGAGG
>JAITGZ010000028.1 GCA_031280335.1 Deltaproteobacteria bacterium
TTATTATTGATACAGAGGCCAAGACCGCATTTAACGAGGCGGTGGATTCCTGTTTTGAGAGCGACAAGGCCCTGTCCGGCTTTATCCTCGCACACGGGCAGGCCGGGCGCGGAAAGTCCGTGGCCGCTGATGGCTATTACTGCTCGCGTAACACCGGAGCCTATGTCCGGGTGTGGGAGGGCTGGAGCCAGAGCGCCTTTATGCAGCGCCTGCTGTTCGAGGCGCAAGGCCGCAATGAGGATATGCCACGCTACAACGGCAACCGCTGCAAGGAAATAATCGTCCGGCTCCTGCAAGACCGGAAGCAGCCGTTGTTTATTGACGAAGCGGACAGACTCAAAATCTCTCGCATAGAAGACTTGCGGGACATTTACGAAATGACGGGCGTTCCGGTGATCCTCATTGGCGAGGAGGGGCTTTTGGGCCTGCTTTCCGAGCGCCGCCGTATCTGGAGCCGGGTTATCCACAGCGTACTCTTCGGCCCGATAAACGGCGCGGAAGTGGGCCTGTACGCCAATCAGGCGGTGGGCCTGACAATCAAGCCTGAACTGTGCGCCCGGATTGCGGAAAAGAGCGAGGGCGACTTCCGGCTTGTGCGAAACATGATGCTGCTGCTTGAAAAGGCGGCAAAGGCCGCTGGCAGCCTGGACGTGGATGCGCCCATGTTGGAGCTTGTTTTCTCGGCGCGCGAATGGCGGAGGAAGTAGCCCATGACTACGGCACCGGACGCCCGCACAATTACAATGGAAATAGCGCGCGAAGCCCTGCGGAGTTTTTGCGAAGGCGGCAAGCGCGTTAGCAATGCCCAACTTTACGAACTGATGAATCTCGCTTGTGAGCAGGAAAAAAACAGACTTCGTACCCGCATTGCAGACATGGTGCGGGCGGGTGAAGTGATCAAAATCGCGCCCGGCTTGTATGAATACAATTTCAAGTACCGGCTGCGCCAAGGCGGCGAAAGTTTCCCGAAGGTCTGGCGCTTTATCCGCTCGCAAAAGCCGGGTTGGAGCATTACCTACGCCTGCCAGCTTACCCGCGTTTCCTATACTCAGGCCATGCGGTATTGCGCGTGGCTGGAAAACGAGGGCTATATCACCAAGCACGGCAAAGACGGCCAGACCACGCTGTACCGCGCCACAGACAAGGCGGATCGCTGCCCGGAAACGCCCTACCCCCCGCATACAGACCGCAACCCGTTTGAGCGGGAAAACGCCGCCGCCGCCCGGCTGGCTACACTCATGCTCTGCCATGATCCGCGCCAGACACGGGTTGCGGCGGAAATCGTCAAGAATTGCAATCTATTACTGGCAAGATTTGCCGTCAACAAACATGGAGGGAACGAGGCATGATCACAGAAAAAATTAACGGTTGTGTCATGGCGATCAACGCCCTGGCCGGGCAGGTGCCGGACGATGCCTGGCAGAGCTTAAAATGTATCCGGGCGGAACTGGTGGACGCCGCGGACATGACGCAGGCGGTAGAAGAGCGGGTCACGGTGGAGCAGCTTTGCCAGGCGGTTGAGGCCCACCGGCAGGCAAAGGGGGCGGCGGCACATGGCTAAAAAGGCAAACTTGATCCCCTCCCTGGTGGACAACCAGGCCCAGGCCGAGGGAGCTTTGGCGGAAATGGCCGCGCTGGAGCGCAAGATGATTCAGGCTGATCTGGACATGCGGGACATTTGCGATGCCGCAAAACAGAAGAATGTGGACGCCAAAAAGCCTCTTGAGGCCCGGTATAAAGAGCTTGAAACAGCAATCAAAAAATGGGCAACCATGAACAAGTCCGTCCTGTTCGCGGAACGCAAAAGCCTGGATTTGGCCTTTGGGGTATTCGGCTTCAAGGCTGTTACGGCGATCCGGCAGATGGACGGCGTTTCCGAGGCGGAAACCCTGGCCAAAATCAAGGCCCTGGGCTTTGCGGACGCCATACGGCTGATTGAAGAAGTGAACAGGGAAGCAATGGAGGGCTGGACAGAAGAAAGGCTGGCCCTGGTGGGTTGTATCCGGCGCAGCTCGGACAGGTGGCATTGCAAGCCCAAGCAGGAGAAAGCGGAGGCAGGGGCATAAGCGAAACCGCCCGCAAGGGCGGTCGCCGGGGCGCGGCGGCCTCGGCCTGATGAGCAAGCCGTAAAAAGAGGCCGCTCCCTTATGGGCAGCGGCCAGGGTAAAAGGTTAATTATGGGAGGGGTCTGACCATGCAAAATGCTGAATCCGCCCGCCGGGCCATGTACGCCAAGACGGAGATTGCCCGGAAGCAGTTGCCGGGCATGGAAGATGACGGCTTTTTCCGGGAGTGGCTGGCGGAGCGTTTTTACGGCAAAAGCTCGCGCAAGGAGCTGACCATGCAGGAGCTTGCCCGGCTGGTGGACCTGCTGGGCCGCATGGGAGCGAAATACACCAGCGCGGCAGCCGTCAGGCGAGCGCGCGCGAGCCATACGGATGGCGACAGCAGCGATAAGGGCGGGGGCAAACGGCAAAAGCGGCCTTACGTCCGGGCGGATTTTATCGAAATACCGCCTGATGACCCCCATGCGGCGGCCAAGCGCATGATCTGCGCCATCTGGAAGAAGCTAGGCTATTCTTTGACCAGTCTGGAAACGCGGGTGGAGCGGCAGACCGGCCTGCAAACCATTCTCGGCTTGCAGGACGAAAAGAAAATTTCAGCCATTTTAACCGACCTGCGCAAGCGGGAAAAGGCTTTTGCGGCAAAGCGCAACGGGTTCATGCCTGAAGGCGCTTCCGGTGCGTGAGGATATTGACGGGCTGCGCCGGGCCATACGCCAGCGCTATGGATCAGTGCATGTTTTTTGCCAGGCCAACCCTGCCCTCAAGCGGGCCACGGTGTATCTGGTCTTGTCCGGCAAGTATCCGGGCAATCTGGAGCGGCAGGCGGCCAAGATAGAGGCGGCCCTTACGGGCAAAGCGGCGCTGGAAGTATCCAGGCAGGCGCTTACGGCGCGGGAGGCCTTTGAGGTGCTGCAAGGCGCTAAATGCGCCCATTGCCGCCGGCTGGACAAGCGGGGCTGCCCGGAATGCCAGACGCAGACAATGAGGGAGGCGCAAGCCTTAGAGGATTATTTGCGACCCAAGGAGGGGACATGAACAGGGCCTTCGTCAAGAACTTTCTTTTGCTATACCACGCGGGCTGGCGGCCCTACAACGCCAACAATCCGCCAAAGGCGGTCTATGAAAAGCTCGGCTGCCCCCATGCCGGCGCCGGGGGCAAAGAGCCTTTTTGGTTTGTGCGGGGCGAGACCTTTTTGTGCGTTACCTGTAACAGGTCTTGCGCGCTTACCCGCCCGGAGGGCTTTATCCTGCCCTTGCCGCTGGCATTTCCGCCGCCCGCGAAGAGGGAAAAGGAGTTTGCCCTTACTCCGGGGGAAATGATCGTCCGTAAAAAGCTGCTCCGGGTGGATGAGACCGCGTACTGTCTGAATATCTCCGAGCGGGCCGTGTATGACTGGATCGCGGAGGGCAAATTACGCCGGGCGGTCGGCGGGGGGCCGGTGCGGGTTTTAGCCGATGACGTGGCCTATTATATGCAAAATTTTGAAGAGTAGCGTTTTCTTTGCGCAATACGCGCCGTTTCCGGCGCGCGTCCGGCCCTGGCTGTATATATCAGCCAGGGCCGTCTTCTCTCCGGCCCGGAGCGCCCCTTTGCTCCCCCCCGCCGGGAATGTCCCGGCTGGGCTTGGGGAAACACTGATCAATTCGGGGCTCCGCCCCGACCCCGCCGGGGGGGATAATCCCCCCCAGACCCCCTTACCGGTTTTCAACCGCAAAGCGGCTGAAAA
>JAITGZ010000069.1 GCA_031280335.1 Deltaproteobacteria bacterium
ACTGGCCGGACGGATCAAGACCAACCAGCATGTGCAGGTACTCAATCCCGAAGCCCATCTGTTCACCCTGACCGAGGATGTGAACGTGAAAATGGAGATGGAAGCGCGCATGGGCAAGGGCTATGTGCCGGCGGATATGCACGACGGCCTTGCCGAAGAAATCGGGCTGATCACCCTGGACGCCAGTTTCGCCCCGGTGCGCAAGGTGGCCTTTAATGTGGAACAAGCCCGTGTGGGGCAGATGACCAACTATGATCGCCTGATCCTGCAGGTCTGGACGGACGGTTCGGTAAGCCCTGACGATGCGGTGGCCTACAGCGCTAAAATTCTCAAAGAACAGCTTTCAGTATTTATCAATTTTGATGAGCGCATTGAAGGCGAGACGCAGAACGGCAGTGGCGGCAACGCGGATTTGAATGAGAATCTGTTCAAATCAATTAATGAGCTGGAGCTTTCCGTACGGGCCGGCAACTGTCTAAAAAGCGCCAATATCACCTATGTGGGCGAGCTGGTGCAAAAGGCTGAAGCCGATATGCTCAAAACCAAGAATTTCGGACGCAAATCCCTGGACGAGATTCGCCGTGTACTTACGGAAATGGATCTGGATTTCGGCATCAAGGTGGACGGATGGGAAAAGAAACTTCAGGATTGGAAGAGGAAGTCGCAAAATGAGGCATAGAAATTCCGGCCGCAAGCTGGGCAGAACCACTTCCCACCGTAAGGCCATGTTCCGCAATCTGGCCATAGCCCTGCTCACGCACGGGCGCATCACCACCACCCTGGCCAAAGCCAAAGAGATACGCGGTGTGGTTGAACCTCTCATCCGCCGCTCACAGCAGGATGATCTGCATTCCCGCCGGGAGGTTTACCGCATTCTGGGCGATCACCAGTTGGTGAAGCGCCTTTTTGTGGAAATAGGCCCTCTATTCAAAGATATGCACAAAGGCGGCTATACCCGGGTGGTGAGCCTGGCCCTGCCGCGCAAAGGCGACAACGCCCCCCTGGCGGTGGTGGAGCTGCTCCGGGGAGCGCACTACGACGCCCCCCAAGGCGCGCCCAAAACCGAAACTAACAAGGACGAAAACGCCGCGCAGGACAAAGGGGGCGGCAAAACTGCGGCCAAGATCAAGGCCCCGGCCAAACCCAAGGCGGTCAAAGGCAGCGCCAAAGGCAGCCAAGTGATGAACGCCAAGCCCAAAAGCACACCTCGTAAAATGGAAGGTTGACCTCAGGATAGAAATTTTTACCCCCACGTTGTGGTAAAACTATAACCCTAGGCAGGATGCATTATGCGCAAGTTTCTTCTTACAGGTATTCTTCTTCTGGGTCTTGCGGGTTTGGCCGGACAGGCCGCCGCTGCGGAGCTGATCAGCGCCAAAGATGCCGAGAGTATATTAAACATGGCCAAAGGCTTCGGCAGCGCCACACTGGATAAGGATAAAGAAGGCGACCCCAAGATCACCGGGCGCATTGACGGCATGAATTACGGCATATACTTTTTCGGCTGCAAGAGCGGCAAGGACTGCGACAGCATCCTCTTTGCCACCGGCTGGACCAAAGACGTAAAAAAAATATCTTTGGCAGAAGTAAACAAATGGAACCAGCAAAAACGTTTTGGACACGCCTTTATCGATAGGGATGAAGACGCCGCCCTGCAGATGGATGTGCATTTAAGCCCCGGCATGGCCGTTCAAAACCTGGAGGCCTACTTCCAGCGCTGGCAGTCCCTGATGAACACTTTCAGGAAAGAAGTGATTTCACCCAATGCTCCCCAGGGCAACCCCAGCAGCGCCCGCGGCAATACCTGACCGCACAGTGTAGAGGGTCCGGGGGGATCATTCCCCCCGGATGGGGTTTGGGGCGATAGTCCCAAAACATAGAAATAAAAAACGGGGGTGCGCGTGAAAAACATCCTCTTCAGACTGCCGCTCGCGCCCTTTATACCCAAGACCAAGGCTTCTTCCTCCCCAAAAATTCTACTGGTACGCGATGATATCATCGGCGACCTCCTTGTACCGACTTCGGCTGTGGTCAAATGGCTGAAAGATCGGCAACATGATGTATTTTTGGTTCTCCGCCGCGAGTTTATGCCCATAGGCCGCCTCATGCTTCCGGAAGACAGGCTCATCCCCCTGGATATGTCCGCCTACCGCTCATCCCCGCGCTATCGCTGGAACTTTCTCAAACATATCCGTTGGCTGGGTTTAACCCTGGCCATAGGCTCCACCATACATTCATCGGTCAACGATGATATAGTGAGAAGCTCAGGCGCGCCCGCGCGTTACGGCTATCAGCGGCGCAGTTCCATAGAGGAACTCTGGAAACTGCGCCGCATAAGTAAAGTGCGCGCCCTGCCCGCCATGCGCGGATCCATCTATGCCCACATGCTGGAACACGAACGGCATTTTTTATCCCATATATTTTCCACGCCGGTGGATACTCTGTACCCGCATGTGCGGACGGAAAAGGTCAAACCTGCCGGGATGCCCGATAAATATATCCACTATGTGGCGGACGCCGGAAATATGCGGCGGGTCTTTCCCGCCGCCCGTTTACTGCCCATACTGGAAAGACTGGCAAAGACCCATTCCATCCCTCTGGTGCTGACCGCGCTCAAACCCATACCTTACACACATAAACATTGTCTGAATCTGAGCGGCCGCCTGCGTCTGGAAGA
>JAITGZ010000084.1 GCA_031280335.1 Deltaproteobacteria bacterium
AAATGTCCCTCTCCGGGCGATATCTTTGATTGCGTGACTGTGGATGACGATACGGTCGAAGGTGCCCTGGACGGCCTGCTGCGCCGGACTGTAGCGTCCAGAGCATAATAGTCCAGAGCATAATATTAAGGAAACGCTGATTTATTCTCTTGAGGGTGCCTTGCCGTGGTGCAGAGGGATGGCAGAGGTAAGCAATGCCTGGGCGAACATGCCCCTTTTGCCCCTTGCACCCCGACGTTTTTAGCCGCTTTGCGAAAGTTCACTCTTCACCGTAGGGTGCAGATCAGAGCAATGCAAACATGAATTGCTCTAGTTTGCTTTAAGGCCAAGCTCACGCAGTTGTACCGGGCTTACCGCTGACGGCGCACGCGTGAGCAGGCAGGTGGCTTTTTGCGTTTTGGGAAAGGCAATGACGTCACGGATGGAGGAAGACCCGGTAATAAGCATGGTCAGGCGGTCAAAGCCGAAGGCAATGCCGCCGTGCGGCGGCGCGCCGCTTTCCAGGGCGCGCAGCAAAAAGCCGAACTGTTCTTCAGCCTGCTCCGCGCTGAAGCCCAGGGCCTTGAACATAAGCCTCTGCGCCTCGGCGTTATGGTTGCGAATGGAGCCGCCGCCCACTTCTACACCGTTGAGTACCATGTCGTAGGCCCTGGCCCCCACCGCAGCCGGATCGGCCAACAGCAGGCCCATATGTTCGGGTTTGGCCTGGGTGAAAGGGTGGTGACAGGCCACATGGCGCTTTTCTTCCGCGCTGTATTCAAACATGGGAAAATCCGTCACCCAGAGAAAATTAAGCAGTTTGTCGTCGATCAGTCCAAAATCCCGCCCCAGGCGCAGACGCAGGTTGCCCAGCACGGCATTGACCATATCCGGATCTCCGGCCTGAAAAAAAACAATATCCCCTTCGCGCAGATCCAGCTCCGCCGTCAAGGCGGCCCGTTCATCCCCGCTCAAAAATTTGGCGATGGGCGACTGCCACTCTCCAGGGCGCAGTTTGATCCAGGCCAAACCTTGGGCACCATATATTTTGCAGAACTCGGTATAATCATCAATTTCTTTGCGCGAAAGACGCTCCCCTCCGCCCACTTTCAGGGCCTTGACCAAGGCCGCTCCGGAAAAAAGGCGGAAGGAACTGCCCCGCAGCATGGCTGTAACATCATGCAGGAGCAAGCCGAAACGGGTATCCGGCTTATCCACGCCATAGTCTCGCATGGCCTCGGCATAGCCCATGCGAGGAAAGGGCTGCGGCAGATCGCTCCCCAACGTTTCTTTGAACAAGGAGCGCATGAGGCCCTCAGCCAGTTCCATCACCCCGTCTTCGTCCACAAAGGACATCTCTATGTCTATCTGCGAAAACTCCGGCTGGCGGTCCGCACGCAGGTCTTCATCCCTGAAGCAGCGCGCCAGCTGAAAATATTTTTCCAGTCCGCCCGCCATGAGCAACTGCTTGAAAAGCTGCGGCGACTGGGGCAAGGCGTAAAACTCCCCCCTGTTGAGGCGGCTGGGTACCAAAAAATCCCGCGCCCCTTCCGGGGTGGAACGGGTGAGCAGGGGCGTTTCCACCTCGATGAAGCCTTGTGCATCCAAATAACGGCGCACGCTCTGGGCCATTTTGTGCCGCAAACGCAAATTGGCCGTGAGGCGCGGGCGGCGCAAATCCAGGTAGCGGTATTCCAAACGCAGGTTTTCCGCCGGTTCCAAACGATCATCCAGCATAAAGGCCGGGGTGCGCGCGGTATTGAGCAACTTCCAGGCGGTAACCACCACCTCGATTCCACCGGTACGCAGATTGGGATTGGTCATGCCGACCGGTCGCTCGCGCACATAACCCCTGGCCGCGATCACATACTCCACCCGCAGCACATGGGCCCTGGCGTGCGCCTCCGGCGCTATTTCCGGGCTGAAAACCACTTGGGTCAGACCTTCGCGATCACGCAGATCCACAAAAATCAACCCGCCGTGATCCCGGCGGAACTGCACCCAACCCATGAGGCAAACTTCTTCACGCAAATGGCCGGGTCGCAGGGCGGCGCAGTCATGCGTACGCTGCCAACCGCCCAAAGGCTCAACCAGCTTCTGATGTTCCTGCTGGATATCCCTATCCTGCGCCGCATTGCACGTTGTTTCCATATACGCCCACTACTCCAGACTGAATCCTTCCAGGCCAGCCTCTTTTTGTTCCCCGTTCCGCATGTCCTTTACCATGACCACGCCCTTGTCCAGTTCCGCCCCGCCTAAGATCAAGGCATATGCAGCTTCGTGCCTGGAGGCGGCGCGCAGTTGCCCTTTAAGACCGCTTGGTCTGGAGGCACACAGGCCGGAACAGCCTTGACCGCGCAAACGTTGCGCCAAGGCCAAAGCCGGGGCCATGGCCTGATCTTCCAGAACGGCGATATAAAAATCCGGGGACGCGGCGTTTTTGCCGGGCAGGAGCATGGCCAGACGCTCCAGTCCGCAGGCAAAGCCTATTCCCGGCGCATCCGGGCCGCCCAGGGCGGCGGTGAGACCGTCATAACGCCCGCCGCCGGCTATGGACGACTGCGCCCCCACCGCGCCGGAGACCACCTCAAAGGTGGTACGGGTATAATAATCCAGACCGCGTACCAGACGGGGGTTAAGCTTGTATCTCTGGCCCAGGCCGTCCAATAGACCGCGCAGGGCCGCGAAGTGCCCCCGGCAGTCGGGGCAGGCCAGGGTGACTATTTCAGGCGCACCCGCGCTCTGCTCCCGGCAAACGGCATTTTTGCAATCCAGTACGCGCAGCGGGTTGGTTTCCAGGCGGCGACGGCAGTCTTCACACCACATATCCATCGGCCGGGAACGCAAAAAAGCCTTGAGCGCTTCGCGGTAAGCCGGACGGCAGGCTTTACAGCCCAAGGTATTCAGTTCCAGAACCGCTTCGGTTATGCCCAGGGCTTCCAGGTAGCGCATGAGCATGAGGATTATTTCCGCATCCGCCGCAGGTTCTTCCAGACCCAGGCATTCGCAGTTGACCTGGTGAAACTGGCGCATACGGCCTTTTTGCGGCCGTTCATAGCGGAACATGGGGCCGAAGGTGAAAAGACGGCTCACGGCTTCGCGGGTGTACAGGCCGTGTTCCACATAGGCGCGCATGATCCCGGCGGTGGCTTCAGGGCGCAGGGTCAGCGACCGCTCCTTGCGGTCCGGAAAGGTAAACATTTCTTTTCGCACCACATCGGTTTCCACACCTATGGAGCGGGCGAACAACTCGGTATATTCCAGAACAGGCACATGGATTTCCCTGTAGCCGTAAAGGGCAAAGACCCTCCTGGCCTCCGTCTCCATAAAGGCGAAACGGGCGGCCTCTTCCGGCAGGTGATCCGCAAACCCTTTCACTGTCTCAATTTTAGCCATAGCCGCTTTTTATAAAACACGCCAGCGCCCTTGTAAAGGGCGCTAAAGCATTTT
>JAITGZ010000257.1 GCA_031280335.1 Deltaproteobacteria bacterium
TTTTGTGCAGGGTAACAAAGGCTCCCAGTTTTTTTTGGGTGATCTCCCCCGGCGGCGCGGGCGGCAGATGCGCTTCTTTGAATCCGCCGCTTAATGTGCGGACTATGGTCAATTCGGCCAATTGCAACAGGTATTTTTTTTCTTCCTGGGTCAGGGCCAGAGTGAACTGGGGCTGCATGATTTTCTCCGGCGTGGCTGGGCGGCTATAAACGTTTTTGAGCATATTCGTACATCAGGCGGGCTTCATTAAAGTCAGGCTGGAGTTCCAGGGCTTTTTGCGCCGAGGCGTGAGCCTTCGTCCATTTTTCCCAATCCGCATACAAACGGCCGCAGTTAAAGTACAGGTGGGGGTCGTCCGGCGTTATTTTCATGGCGTCATTGAAGAATTTTTCCGCACTGGCGAAATCGCGTTTTTTGCGGTGCAGGATAGCGCACTTATTGAGTATGTAAGCGGAGTCGGCATCCAGCAGGACGGCTTTTTCCATAAAATTTATGGCTTCGTCCAGGTGGGCGGTTTTTTCGTAGGCCTCGGCGATATTGACCAACAGAAGCACATCATGCTCATATTCTTTAGTCAAGGAGTTGAAGAGTATGTTCGCCCTGTCTTCATTTTTTGCAACCAGAGCCTGTTCTCCTTCATCCAGACGGTGTTGCTTTTCTTCTTCTTGGTGTTGAAAGCTTATTGCCGCGTCGTCAGCTTCCTCCGTCTCCATGAGTTCCGCCAGCAGGGCGATGTCCTCCTGAAGCTTGTGTTCGCTTCCCGGCTGATAAAGGATTTGCAACTGAAAGGTGTGTTTTATCTTCTGGTTGGACATGATATTGCGCAAGGCTTCATCCAGCAGACGCTCAAACTCGCGACGCTCGGATTTGAGCAAGGGCTCGCTCAACATGCCTTTTAAACCGCTCTGCAAAAATTCTATGGCATTGGTCACGTGGTCCTGGCGCAGCAAGGAATTTACTTGGCTGAGTTTGCGCCGGGCGTCAAATAATACCTTTGACATGTGTATTCCCTTTGAGGCTGTTTCAGCAGCGCCTGGTCAACGCAAAGCCTGTATTACCCCGGGCAGATCTTCCGGTCTGTCCACCCCCCGGCTGCCTTGGGAAGTTTTTACCGCACGCAGGGGAATGTTATTTTCCAGAAGGCGCAGTTGTTCGAGTTTTTCTATTTGTTCCAGCGGCGAAGGGGGCAGTAAGGTAAAACGGCGTAATACCGGCAGCCGAAAGGCATAAATACCTATATGCCCCCAATAGGTTACGCCGGTACCGTCACGGTCAAAGGGGACGGCCGCCCTTGAAAAATACAGGGTGTCGTTGCGTGCGTTCAAAACCACCTTGACCCGGTCAGGAGAGGCCGCCTCCTGAGGGCTGATGGCATGCACCAGGGTGGCGGATTGCACCAACGGGTCGGAAAAAGGGGCCGTTAAATCGGCCAAGGCTTTGGGATCCAAGGCAGGCTCATCTCCTTGGATATTGATGATGATGGAATCTTCCGGCAAACGCATCTTCACGGCGGCCTGAAAAACGCGATCCGTGCCACTGGGCAGGTCTGTGCCGGTCATCACGACCGGTACGCCCTGGCGTTCGGCCGCCGTAAAGATGCGCTCATCATCCGTAGCCAAGGTTACGGAGCGAATTTGCGTACATTGCGAGGCCCGATGCCAGACATGCCAGAACATGGGCTTACCCAGAATATCCGCCAGAGGCTTGCCCGGAAAACGGGTTGAAGCGTAGCGCGCCGGGATGATGCCATGTATAGGGCAGGCGTTGGTTGCGGGCGGCATGTGTGTTTGTTCCTCCTTATCAGAACAGCCCGTCCAGGCCGGCACCGCGCAGGGCGGCGTCGCACATGCCGAAATGATACATATGATGCCCTATGGTGAGGGTGATGGCGTCAAGTTGGGTGTTGGGCTTTCCTATACGCGCGCTCAGCCCTTCATGCTGCTTGCCCAGATCAGCATCGCTGACAGAAGTAAAGTACTTGTCGGCAAAGGCGTTGATCTCTTTGGCGTAAGCGGTCATTTTGTTTTTGTCCGCCGGGGCCTGGCTCAGATCTTTAAAAAGCAGCACTTCCATGGGGTAGAGAGCGGCCACGGATTGGGGCGCGTCCTTGGGGGCCAGAAAGAAAGGCACGCAGCTCAAGGCGTGGTAAACATTCTGCCAAACTGGAAAACGTCCAAAAGCCTGCCCCCAGACCTGATCCGGGCATACGTTAATGAATTTGTCGTAAAATCCCGCACTCCATTTAAATTTGGCGGACAGGATATTAATTGCTTCCTTGCTCATGATTTTTTCTCCTCACGTTGCGGCACACATGCTTGTATGCCGTCTGTAATGATATAATCCTGACGGATGCGCTTGGCAAGAAAGATATGTTTATCACTAAGGCATTTTTACTTTGAAAAAATTCCATCCGGCGGGATGTTTATTCCCCCCAGACCTCCTTACTATTTTTTCAGCCGCAAAGCGGTTAAAAACGTATGCGGGGTGCAGGTGGCTGAGCCACCTGCCGAGGGCGTTTGAGGGGAGCAAAAGGGGCATGTTTGCCCAGGCGTTGCTTTACCTCTGCCATCCCTCTGCACAACGGCAAGGCACCCTCAAGAGAATAAATCAGCGTTTCCTAAGATTTCAGTTCTACAGGCAAGTCGAATCCTCCACGGCAGGCCAGGCAGCGCTCTCCGTCGCGCAGAGGGTAAGGCTCGCCGCAGGCCGGACAAAGCCCTATTTTGCCTTTGCGTTCTCTGCGCAGGTATGTTTCCGGCACCCGCACCGCGCGCATGGAACAGGCCGATGCGCCGCCCAGGCGTATGTCGTTGGTCAGCAGATTGGCATCCTGGTCCTTTTTATCCACCAGTCCCATGAACCAGCTTTGCAGATGCGGCCATGGCCCTAATTTACCGCCGTCCACAAAAATACGCACGCCCTGTCCGCCGGGTTTGGTGTATAAAGTCAGGGCATAACGGTTCAGATCCAGCACCTGCAGGCGGCGGTTGCCCACCGTGCAGGGGGTGAGCAATTGTACCGCGTCCGGCAGGCAGGAGTAAGACTCGACCAGCACCCAGAATAAGGCGTCCGGGCCAAAAAGAGATTTCAAGCGTTCCCTGGCCATATCCACCATAATGCCGCCCCAAAGGGCGCCCGGCGCGGCATAACCGTGGAAATCCTCCAGCTTTTTGACAAATTCGTTCCACCCCAGGCCGCAAACGTGCGGCGCATCGGAATCAGGTTTAAGCATATGTCACCTCGGAGTCTCCAATTTATATTATTCAGATACAGGCCGCAAGTTGGAGCAAATTTAGAGCGGTACAAAAAAACAAATCACCCCTCCGGGGTATCAATCCAGATAAAACCGTCAGCATCGCATCTGGCTTGCAGGCCTGTGTCCAGCCAGTCCTCAGCCGCGATGTTGGGGCCTTTGGCCCAAAGCTGTCCGTACGGTTTGTCGGGGACGCTTTCCAGGCGGGTTTGGACACCGGGGAGCAGGTGTCCGCATGATCCGTACCGGCTGCGCATGCGGGTATTCAGGCACAGGAGTGAGGCGGCTTCGTCCAGGGCCAGGCCGGAGAAGAGGCGCAAACTCAATTTTTGGGTGTAGAGTTCGAAAGTTTCCCGGCGTATGGGGCCGTTCAGGAGCATGAAGCGTACGTTGAAAAAGTCGTAGGGATGGGCGTTCATTCCCCAGAGCAGGGCCGCTTCGTCCGCGCCCAGAACAAGCCCGGCTTTGCTGTCATAGATGAGTTCCGGGATGACTTTTGCTTGCTGGGGGTAAGGGTATTGCAGGCTTTTCAGGCCGCGCAGCAGGGGGAAGAGCAGGCCGGTGTTCAGGCCGAAGGCGCTGTGCCAGGGCATGGGGTTGAAGAGAATATCGTCCTCGTTATTTTCAATCATGCAGGCGGTTTGGTGGATATTGGCCAAGAGGCGGCAGTGGCTTAAGCTGATGCTTTTAAGCCCGCCGGCTTTTTGCGGTCTGATGAAGACAAGGGCCGGATGATCCGGGGGGGCGGGCCTGCCGGGCCAGCGGTGGGCGGTGAGGTTATCCGCCGGACTGAAGCGCTGATCTTCCAGCATGATAAGCTCTACCGGGAGTTTGGCGGCGCTTGCGCTAAGATCGGCTTCTTCCAGAAATTCTCTGGAGGTAATGATGGTCTTAAGCCCTGCGGTTTTGAGCGCGGCGGCCAGAAAATCTGGTCCCAGAGAGTAATGGAGCGGCACGGCAGTTCGCCCCCCGGCCCATAGGGCGAAGAAGGCCGCTGCGCCTGCGATGGAGCCGGGCAGCAGCACTCCCACCTGTGTGTCGGGCAGGTCTTGCAGGCGGCGTCCCAGCAGGGCGGCCTGCCTGATGAGCGCGGCATAGGTTAGGGGGCGGCGTTGGCGGTCTTCCAGTATGGGAAGCTTCGGGCCGCAACGCACGGCTTCGTCATGCAGGGCGCGCCAGAGGTTTTTATGAATATCCGCAGCGGCGAAGCGGCTTTGGAGCATGATTTCATATATGTCGGGGCAGCCGCGCCGGCGTCCCGTTGGTTTATTTTCGTCCGGACCGGAAGCGGGATATATGGGCGGCATAATACGCATACTGACCTTGGGCCGGCGCGGCGGTCGGCGCAGCAAGGAGCGCATGCGTCCCAAGAGGGTATGCTGCACCCCGTTTATGACCACCGGCAGAATGGCCGTCTCGCTTTTGGCGGCGATGAGTCCGGTCCCTTCATAGATTTTCATCAGCCCGCCGGTGTGGGTTATGCGTCCTTCGGGAAAGATGACCACCATTTCACCTTGTTTCAGCGCGGCAACAAGTCTCCTCAGCGCTGCCGGCTGGGTCGGGTTTACAGGTATGCATTTGAAAACACGCACAAAGGGGCGCACCCACCATGCCTTGGCCCATTGGACGTCAATGGCGAAAGATAAGGGTCTGGGGATATAAGCCACCAGCATGGCTACATCAAGAAAGGCGCTGTGGTTGGGTATGACCAGAGCAGGCCCTTGACGCACTTTTTCCAAGTACTCCAGCCCGCTGACCTGCGGACGGTAAATCAGGCGCATGAGCTGATAGAGCGGGGCGTCAAAGCGCAGATATAGGGCGATGAACATCACCGGGAGGGCGCTTATGCCCACAAAGGCGAAAATTGCGGATAGACCCGCTCCCAGACCGGTGAGAAGTATGACGCATAGGCTGCCCAGGACAATGAACAGAGAGTTGAGGATATTGTTGGCGGCGATCACGCGCGCACGTTCTTCCGGTCGGGCGCGGTGCTGCAGAAAGGCGTTCAGCGGCACCACAAAGAGGCCCCCGGCCAAGCTGAGCAGCAGGCAGGAAAGGGCTAGGCGCAGATAGACCCAATGGCTGAAAAAGATTTCGAGCGTGACGGATCCGGGCGCGGTCTGGGGCAGGGAGCGTACGCACAAAAACAAGCTCATGCCGCCCAGGGTCAGCAGGATGGAGGATACGGGCGTGAGGTCTGTATTGACCCGGCCCTGGAGCAGAGCCTGAGCGGCCAGGGCACCAAGGGCTATGCCCAGAGCCAGGGAGGTGACCAAAAAGGCGTTCACCGCCGGTGTGCCCCCCAAGGAAGAGGAACAAAGCACAGGTAACTGAGTGAGCAGAATGCCGCCCACGGCCCAGAACCAGCTTATGCCCAGAATGACCAGCCACATGTCCGGGCGGCCTTTGACTGAAGCGATTATTTCCCAGGTGGAACGCCAGATTTGTGGATGGATGTGTATATCTTCCCGCTTCTGGAGCGAAATCGGTTGCTTCAGCATGAAAAGCAGGCCCAGCAGAGCGGCGAAGGGCAGAGCCGCAGGCAGAAACAGCTCCACCCCCATGCTTTGGGCGCCCAGCCATGAGCCAGCGAGGCTCCCCAGCACAATGCTCAAAAAGGTGCTGGCCTCCACTAAACCGTTGCCGCCGATGAGCTGCTCTTCGGTCAGCACCTCCGGCAGCAGCCCGTATTTGAGCGGCCCGAAAAAGGCCGACTGCGCGCCCATGCAGAACAAAATCAACAGCAGGGCGTAAATCTGCCCCTGGATGAAAAAGAAGGAGGCCCCAAGCATGATGAAGACCTCTGAGGCTTTGACGATTTTAAGCAATGAAGATTTACGTAAGCGGTCCGCCAGTTCCCCGGCCAGGGAAGAAAAAAGAAAAAAGGGCAGCATCATCAGCCCCATGGCCGAACTGCCTAAAATGCTTTTTTGCGTTTCATCCAGGTCCAGCTGCCCAAAGGCCAGGTAAGCCAACAGGGCGGAGCGGAAAAAATTGTCGTTAAAGGCCCCGCAGGCTTGCGCGCCGAATAGCGGCCAGAAATCAGCCTTAAGCAGGATGCTGCTCAATGCCGGGGGCACGGGGGCTGACGCAGCCCGCGCTGAGGGTATGTGTTCTGCAATCATTTAATATACCCTGCGTTTGGAAAAACCTTCGCCCATGACATTGAAGGTATTTTCCACAATGAGAAAGGCATGTTCATCCAGTTCAAAAACAAGTTCTTCCAGGCGTTTAATCTGGTAATTTTGCAGCACGGTCATGACCATGAAACGCTCTTTGTTGGTAAAAGCTCCACGCGTGGGGATAAGGGTGGCCCCGCGTTTGAGCCGGTGAAGAATAGCCTGGGAGACATCCTCGTGTTTATCGGTAACGATAAAGGCCACTTTGCGGTGGTTGAACAAGGCGGCGAAATAGTCCATGACCACAGAGGTCAGAAAGATGAAAATGAGCGAATACATGGCCTTGGTAACATCCAGTGCCGCCAGTCCCAGAATGAAGAGAAGCAGATTGTATAAAAAGAAGACTTGTCCCATGCGGAAGTTGTATTTCTGATAGAGGATGATAGCCACAATGGTCAGGCCGCCATCGCTGCCCAGGGAGCGGACGATCAACCCCATGCCCGCGCCGCAGAGCGCGCCTGCAGCCACCGCCGCCAGCAGTGGGTCTTCAAAGACGTAGCGTAAGCTGATGAGTTGAGTGATGACGGAGGTGGCGATAAAGCCGTACAGGGTGTAAAGTAAAAAACGCCGGCTTAGGAAGCGCCAGCCCAGAATGAACAGGGGGATATTCATCAGAAAATACCAGATGGAGGGCGAAAGACGACCGGTGGCATAATAAATGAGCATGCCGGTACCGAAAATGCCGCCGCTGATGAAATTTTGGGGTATGGCCAGGCTCACCGCGCCCAAGGCGTATAAAGTTACCCCGGCGGTAATTAAAAAGACGTTCCAGGGCACGGAGACGCTCAACGTGCTCAACCTGGATGTGGACATGTTGGGCATGGTGCCTCCATAGGTTGCGCCGGGCGCGTTCAGCGCAGGCGGGCGGCTTGTTCGCGGGCCAGGGCGCGGGCCTGTTCATCCAGGGCCAGCACGGTTTCTATGTCGTTCGGGGCGCTGCTTTCGTGCCATTGTTCCAGCGTCATGGCCGCCAGTCCGGTAATTTGGGTAAAGGCGATTTTTCCGGACAAAAATAGAGCCACAGCGACTTCATTGGCCGCGTTCAGAGCCACAGTCAGCCCCCTGCCGCCTGCCAAGGCATCCCGCCAGTAGCCCAGGGCAGGAAAGGCGCTCGCGTCAGGCTCGAAAAAGCTCAGGGCTGGCACAGCAGCCAGGTTCAGTTCCGCCGCGCCCGAATCCAGGCGGTAAGGCCAACCCAGGCAGTGGGATATGGGTATGCGCATATCCGGCGTGCCAAGCTGGGCTAGGCGCGATGCGTCTTTAAACTCCACCAGTGAGTGAATGACGGATTGGGGGTGAATGAGAACTTCCACTTGATCCGGACGCAGACCGAACAGGCGGCATGCTTCCACATACTCCATGCCCTTGTTCATCATGGTGGCGGAGTCAATGCTGATCTTGGCCCCCATGTTCCAGGTGGGGTGGGCCAGGGCCTCCTGTGGGGTGATCCGGGCCAGGGATGCCGGATCCCGATGCAGAAAAGGACCGCCGGAGGCAGTGAGAATAAGGCGGCGCAGGGAAGAGTTCGGAGCGTTTCCCTTTGCGTCTCTGGGCGGAAGCGCTTGCAGTCTTTCCGGCAGGCTGCGGGTCTGCTGTCCCGAAAGACATTGAAAAACGGCGTTATGTTCGGAGTCCACCGGCAGAATGGAAGCGCCGCCCAGGCGGCATTCACGCCGCAGAATATCCCCGGCCAGGACAAGGGATTCTTTATTGGCCAGGGCCACCACCCTGCCCGCCTTCACCGCTGCGTAAGTGGCGCGCAGGCCGGCAGCGCCAGCTTGGGCGGACAGCACCACATCCGCCTCCACCTGTGCGGCCATGGCGGCATACCCCCCCGGCCCGCTCAATATTTCCGGATGATAGTCCGGGACTGCCCGCAATAGGATACGTAATTCTCCGGCTGCCCGCTCATCCAGAGCGGCCAGACAGGGCGGGCGCAGGCGCAGGGCTTGCTCGGCCAAAAGACGCATGTTCCGCCCCCCGGCCAGGGCGGTGAGGGTAAAATAGCCCGCCGAGCGTTCCAGCACATCCAGGGCGGCGCGCCCAATGGAGCCGGTGGAGCCGAAAAGGGCGATTTTTCGGGGCCATGTCTCGGCAAATACGGCCGAAGGGAGTCCGGAGATGTAATTCAGCATGGATAATCCGCGAGAGAATGCATAACCGCAGCATGAAATAAAAGCAAGACGGCTGTTTATAACCGGAAAAAGCAACCCTGCCGGGGGTGCGGCCTCTCTCCCCCAAGATGCCCAACGGGTATGTTCGCCCAGGTGCCGTTTTATTTCTGTCGTCCCTTGGGCATAACGGCAATGGACCGTTGATCTCCCTTGCCGGGGAGGATATGGTGGAGTGTTCCCCCTGATGGAACTTTGGTGATAGCCCCAATAATTTAAACTGATGAAATGTCAAAGTTAATTTGCTTTACCTGCCTTTTCTTCCAGTTCCGCCAGTTCCAGTTGAAAATTTTCTTCACGTACGCGCAAGGTGGGGCTGTGACGCAGGTAAAAAAGCAGATCGCGGGCTTCGTCATTCTGTTGCAGTTCCAGGCGCAGGCGAATAAGTTCCGTGTAGTTCTGGGGCAGTTCGCCCAAACTCAAGGCTTGGTAAATGAATTGTTCAGCCCTGGCATATTCGCGTTTTTGTCGGGCGATGAAGGCGCGGGTGAGCCAGAGCAAGGGGTCGGAGTCAAAGCGAATGGCGGCCCGGCAGAGGGCGCATTCGGCTTTTTCCCATTGTTTTTGCAGGATAAGGCTGCGAGCCATATCCAAGTAGGGCTGCAATCCGGTGGGGCTGTCTTGTCCGCAATGCGGCGGTTCCGCGAGGAACAGGGGTATGAGCTTTTGTTCCATAGCTTTGCGCACTGCGGGTGAAAAACGCCGTATGCTTGTATCTTCTTCACGGAGAAAGCGGGTTTGTTCATAAAATGCCTCCAGGCGTTTGCCCCCCTTATCCGGGGTGACGCTGGCCCTGCCGCGCAGCACCTTGCGTTCAAAGTCTTGTTGTGAGCGGTAATAATAGTGGTTAATCCAGGCCCTGCGGCGTATGGGCGGGGCCAGGGATTCTTCCGCCGGGATGGGCGTGTGGTTTTCGCTCACGCAATATGCTCCGGGGGCAAAGATGAAGGTATGCGGATTTTTGGCGCCCATGGCGTATCTGGGGTCCACCAAGCTTTTGAAGTGCAGGTCGGCATCAGGCCGGTGCAGACGTTCGGTGTAGTTATCCATGACCAGCCCGGTGGGGCGGCGTAGATGTCCGTTGGAGCTGAAAGTGCGCCAGTTCAGGATCAGTCCGGCGTAAGGCTCAAATTCAGCCATGAAGGCGCGTAAATCAGTATAATTTTGGATATAGACGAACTCATCCAGATCAATAAAACCAATCCAGCGGCATTCCGGGCCGTAAACGCGCAGACAGTGGTCGTAGCTGGGCATCTGCCGCCCGTGGCCTTCGGCCTCCATCAGGGTGAGACGCCCTTGATCCATGAAGCGGCGTACCGCCGGGAGATGGCGTAAAGGGGCGGCGCTCATATTGTCATAGACATAAAAATGTTCCACCCCCAACAGGCTGTGATAGCACAGCCATTCTTCCACAAAAAATTCTTCATCTTTGGCGATGCAGCACAGGGCAAGGTAATATTTCATCCGCCGGTTCCTTTGTGGTTTGAGACCCCGGCCTGCAGGCCGGAGATAGACCACTCCGCCCTGAAGGGGCCTTCCAGGCGGAAGTCCAGCCGGGGATGCGCGCCCCCGGATGGACGCCAAACGCATGATCCTATCGGTCCATGCTGCATTATTGACGGTCTTTATAGATCTTTGTAGCGCAGAATTTTTTTAGCCAGCTCCAGCTTGTGGTTGAGATCCGCCGAACTGGTGCGCACGGTGGATGCGTACAATAAAAAGGCCAGTACGGCCTTGGCTTCGTCCTGCCGGTCGCTTTGCAGCAGGAGATCCAGCAGTTCTTCGTAGCATTGGGGCAGTTCATTCAGACTGAAGGCTTTTTTCAGAAAACGCCCGGCGCGTTCACGTTGCCCCTGACGGCGGGCCAGGGAAGCTCTGACAACCCAGAGTTCCGCCAAGTGGGCGTAGCGCAGCCCGGCCCTGCATAACAGCAGTTCCGCCTCACTGAAGCGCCTGTCATGCATGCATAGCCCGGCCAGGCGCGTATAGACCTTAAGCTCGCTGTCCTCCGGGGGCATGGCTGGTCCTGGCGCTCCCAGGGGAGGCTCAGGGCGCAGGGCGGCATCGGAATACAGGCGTTCCTCCAAAGCCGGCAGAAAGCGCAAGACGGCTTCGTCTTTTTCTTGTTTTTCCTGGACTAGGCGGTAAAAATCCGCGTAATCCACCGTGGCTTTGTCGGAAAGCACATCGGCGCGACCGCGTTGAATGCGCCGCTCCGCGTCCTGCTGTGATTTGAGCATGTAGTGGTTAATGCAGGCCTTGTCCCAGGAGACAGGCATGAGGGAGCCTCCGAAGGGCAGGGGACGAAAATGTTCGTTCACCGCTTTTTCCCTACGATGGGGAAAAAAGGCGTGCGCCGTATGCACATTGGCTGTTCTGGCCGGCTGCACCACGCTTTTTATATGTAGGTGTACAGGATGCAGGCGTTCAAAGCGCTCTTGGTAATTGCGCAGCACCAGGCCGGGCGGGCGGCTTAAAAAACCGCTGCTGCCAAAGCACTTCCAGCTCAGGGCCAGGCAGGAAAAATCTTCGTATTCCACCAGCAGTAAGCGCATATCCTCATGGAGCAGGGGACAGATAAATTCATCCAGATCGATGAAGGCCAGCCATTGGCATTGCGTCCCATAATTTTGCAGGCAATGGGCGTAGGCGGGCAATTGCATGGCCCGGCCGGCAATGGGAGTGAGAGTGAGCAGCCCCGCCGCAGCCAATTTTTGCACAAAAGAATTCTCTTCCAGAGGAGGCGTGCTGAAGTTGTCATAGACAAAAAAATGTTCCACCCCGATAAGCTGATGGTAGGTGAACCATTCCTCCATGAATGGTTCTTCGTCTTTAATGATGCAGCAAGCTGCAAGGTAGAATTTGGGATGCGCCATGGGATCATGATAATACGTTGCGTGGGAAAAGTAAATTGCACCCCGGCCCGGCGTGTGTTATGCGGAGTGATATGTTTCTTCTCTGCGCGCTGCTTTATATAAGTCTGGAAATTTACCTGTTCTATATTTTGGCCGTCTGCTTCGGCCCCTGGGCTATTCCCGCCATGCTTGCGGCCTCCGGCCTCGCGGGCTTGGCGCTATTGCGGCGCGGGGGCGCGGGCACGGCCGGGGCAATGATTTTTAACTTTCTGTCCGGGTTGTTTCTGGTGGTGCCTGGAGTTTTATCCACCCTGGTAGGCTTTTTGCTGCTTATGCCCCCGGTGCGGCGTTTTCTGGCCCGCCGCACCGGGGAATACGCATTGGAAAAAACCGGTCTGGGGCGGGTGATACGCTGGGCCGGCCGGGGTGAAGACCTGAGCGCGAAGTTTCAGGCCGGATCGGGCGGAACGGAGAAAGGCCCGGCGAGGGAAGAAAGCAGGGAGGGTTTCGAGGATGCTTCGGAAGGCGTGGCCGCCCGCTACAAGAGCGCCCGAGAATCCGATTCAGTTATTGATGCCGAACCGGTGAAAAAACAATAAGCCTTTTGCCTGACCATCGCGCAGGAAGCGCGCCCTTGCAAGGGGCAATGGGGCGGCTGCTGGACGCGGGCACAGACGATTTGGCACTTTCGCCTTTTATGGTCTTTGAAATTGAAGACCTGATGAATCATGAAAAGCCGGTGAATCTGTATCTGGTTATTTCCCCGGCTGATTTGGATATGGAATTAAGCGCCATTCCCCAACTCCCCCAAATCCAGAAAACTTGTGGCTACCCGTTGCAGAAATATCTGGTCGTGCTCCACCAGCACCATAGTCGGCTGGTACTCCAGAATCAGATTTTCAATCTGGATGCGGGAAATAACATCAATGTAG
>JAITGZ010000267.1 GCA_031280335.1 Deltaproteobacteria bacterium
AAATGTATAATCTCAAAGTTAATATGCTCTAGAACCGGTGTTTCAAGCGGAATATAATGGAACATGATGCAGGAAGGCGGTATCCTCTTAGGCATTTTTACCGGCAATCACGCGGGGGCTGAAACGCCCCTGCCGCCGGGCGAATATGTCATCGGCTCGGCGGAGGAGTGCGATTTGGTGCTTACGGACAGCACCCTTTCGCCCCGGCACTGCCTGTTGACTGTTTCGCCCGAAGGCGCGGTACGCCTCGCTCCGGCGGAAGGGGCGCTGCTTTTTGAGGGCGCGCCGTTGGAAGGCGCGCTGGATTGGCCGGCCTTGGCCCCGGCCCTGGCCGGCATGGTATGTCTGGCCTGGACCAGGACGGGGCAGGGCTGGACGGGCCTTAAGCTGCCCCCTCTGCTGGGAGAGGAAGGATTGGCCGGGCCGGCGGATGCACCCAGCCAAAGCCAGGAGGCGCGGGACGACCCGGAGACGGCCCCCAGGGCCGTTCAGGTGGAAGACGGTCTGGCCCGCCTGCCCGGCGGGGAGCGGCTAAGTTCCCCCTGGCTCACCCCCCGGCGTCTTTTGCCCCTGGGCGCGGCTTTGCTCCTGCTGTTGGGGCTGAGTATAGGCCTGCCTTCATATTATGACCAGGGCGGGCCGGGGGCCAGAGCCAGGGTTCTGGAGACCGTTTTGCGTGAAAAAGGTTTTGCGGGTCTGCGGGTGGAAGAAAGCTCCGGCTTGGTTTCGATCTATGGGTTGACGCCAACTGCCGATGGTGCCAACAAAGTTCGTAACATTGCTGCCGGGCAGAGCTACCAGGTACGGGTGGTGGTGCGCGGACGGGAAGAATTTGTCCGGGCTGTGCGTGAAGCCCTGGAAGGGCGCGGCTTGTTCCTGGAAGTGGCTCTGGATGAAGAGGGCGCGCTTTTGCGCGGCTATGTTCAGGACGCCCTGGTGGAGGGCGCGGCCCTGGCTTGGGCGCGCGAGGCAGCGCCGCCGGTGGTGGCGGTGCGCTCCGGCCTGCTCACCCGCTCCGTGGTGGAACCGCCCTTGCTGGAGGCTCTGCGTAAAGCCAATCTCAAGGGCAGGGCGGCGGTGGATTGGCGGCCGGGGGTGATTGCCCTTGTGGGGGTGGAGGCGGATAAAACCGCTCTGGGCGCTATGGCCCGTGAATTGGGCGTACGCTTGGGGGCACCCGTGGCCTTCAGGGTGGAATCCGCAGGCACCCTTACTGCGGAGGCGCAGCCCGCAAGGCCGGCGGAGGCGCAGCCCGCGAGACCGGCTGAAAATTTTTTAGCCCCGGTGGTTACCCAGAGCGGACCCTTTGGCGGGGGGCTCACTTTGCGCGGCGTAACCCCGGCGCGCAAGGCGGGCGGCGTGCTTGAGCCTGCCTTCATCACCACCTCGGACGGGGCGGTGTATTTTGTGGGCGGAGCGCTGCCCGGCGGCTATGTTTTGAAGGGTATTTACCCTGATCGGCTGGAATTTTTGAAAAACGGATCAATTGTGGCACATAAACTGCAAGGACATTAATTATGGATGCGACTATGGCACAACCATCTGAAGGCTGGCCGGATTGTCTGGCCGGGGATAGGCAGGGTGAAGCCCTGCGCCGCCTGCGGGATATTCTGGCCGCAAAGCGGGCGCGGCTGCGCGACCGCCTTGCGGCGGGAGTCGCGCCCGAAGAGTTCGCTCTGGGCGAAAAACTTTTGGCGGCCCTGGACGCGGCGGACGCGGCGGCTCTGGTCATATGGGAAGAACACAACAAGAATTAGGGCGGCGTTGCCCTCTAAATTAAAATACGCGGGAGGCGCGCTATGGGCTTGGATCTTCACGGTTTCGCCACCAAAGGTGTGCAGAATGTCAAGGATATGTCCAACGACATAGGTCAGGAGATTAATAATATCTCCGAAAACAGCCAGGAGATGAAGCAGGAGGATATGCTTGTTTTTCAGTACAAAATAGGCCAATATAACGCTTATATGACCTTTTTGACCCATACCATCAACTCTCTGACCAGTCTTGCGAAAGAAATGGCGCAGAGCATCAAATAGATGGCCGCGCGGCTGGCCGGCTCCAGGTGGAGCGCAACGGATCCAGGCGTAAAACGTCTTGGTGTAAGGACAAGTTAAAACTGGAGGGTATCCGTGCTGGAAACAGAAGATTTGCAGATCCTGGCGGAACTGGCCTTCGGCGCTGTGTTCACGGGCAACATGCTGCCCGCAAGAACCATTTTTGAAGGCTTGGCTGCGGCTCGCCCTGAACACGAGGCCCCACGCATAGGCATGGCCATGAGCCATTATATGGTGAATGAATTTGACCGGGCTGAAGAAATCCTGCGCGGGCTTATACAGGATAAGCCAGGTTTTCGCCCGGCCGTCGTTAATCTGGCCCTGTGCCTGATCCTCTCCGGCAAAAAGACGGAGGCCCGCCCTCTGCTGCTGGAGCTGGAAAAAAATAATGACCCGCAGTACAGCGATATGGTGGGCGAGCTTTTGGGGCTTTGTCCATGACGGTCTTAAGCAGGTCGCTCTTTCTTTTGCCCGTGTTTTTATGTTTGTTTCTGACCGCCTGCCGGACGGAACTTTACCAGGGTTTGACGGAGCGCTCGGCCAATGAGCTTTTGGGCGCGCTTTTGGAGCGCGGCCTGGAGGCGGAAAAGATTAACCAGGGCAAAAACGGTTTCGCCGTGGCCGTGGACGAGGCGGACCGGCTGCGCGCCCTGGAGATTTTACGCGATCTGGGCCTGCCCAAGCCCAGTTATGAGGGTCTGGGGGTGGTCTTTCGCAAAGAGGGCATGATGAGTTCGCCCCTGGAGGAAAAGGCGCGCCTTTCTTACGCCCTTTCGCAGGAACTGGCCGCCTCCTGCGTGCGCCTGGACGGGGTGGTGGACGCCCGCGCCCATGTGGTGCTTAAGGATAAGGATGTACTCACCGGGGCCGTAACCCCGGCCTCGGCCGTGGTTATGCTGCGTTACGCCCCGGACGCGCCGGTGGACCGCTATGTGCCCCAGGTGCGCTCCATGGTGGTGCAGGCTGTGCCTGATGTGGAGCCGGACCGGGTTTCGGTGCTGACCTTTCCGGTCATGGGCGAAATTACCCGTCCGGCTGTCCTTCCCTCTACCGGGCGCGTGTTTTCTCCTCTTTGGGGCGGTTTGGGCTTTCTGGCCGGCTTGCCGGCGGGGGGCGGCCTGCTCTGGGGTTTCATGCGCCTGCGCCGATCCCGTCCGGGGGTGGAAGGCGGCGCGTCGTGAAGGATGCCGCCGTTAAGGGCAACGCCGCGCTTTGGGCGGCTGTGGCACGCTTTAACGCGCCCCGGGCGGAAGATTTTGCCCCGGAGTCCCTGCCTGAAGAGTCAGCAGCCCTGTTACGCGCGGGCACACTGGCCCGGCTTGAAGCCAGCCGGGCCGGGCGGGCGCTGGTGCGCGCCTGGCTTTTGCGTCATTGGGGAGCGGAACCTGGTTTTGCGGATTTTGCGGATGAACGCCGCCGCCTGGCCCTGCTGGGGCGGGATGTTTTGCGCCGCCTAGCCCTGGTTTACGGGGGGTGCCTTTACGCCCGCGAGGCCGCCCTGTGCGTGCGGCGTGAAGAGGCTGCGGCCCTGCGCGCCCTGCTGGGGGAGCATTACGCTTATGTTTTGTCCAGGGGGCGGCTGCTGGTGATGCGGGGGAGCGAATACTTCAGCGCGTTCAAAAAAAATTTGCCCTTGCCGGAGCGCATGGCCGGGGCCGGGTTCCACGCCCTGCGTCTTTGCCTGGCCTTCTGGCCGGCAGACTTGTTCCGCCTGGCCTCCTGCCGCCTGCCGGCGGAACTGCGCCCCGCTGCAAAGGCCGCGTCCGGAGGGCGTGTTAAACCTGCGGAGGCCGCCCTGGCGGAACTTGTCTGGACGGACGTGAAAAAATTGCTCCTTGTTGAGGTGGCCCCGCAATGGCAAGCCTGTTTCGCATAGACCCGGGTCACATCTCCGCCGCTCCGGAAAGCAGGCTGATCAAGGCTGCGGAATGGGCGGAATATCACACTGCCGCCGAAATCGCGGAAGCGGCCCGGCAATACGCCCAAAAACTGCGCCGGGAGGCCGAAAAAGCCCTGGAGGATGAAAAACGGCGCGGCTACGAGCATGGCCTGCTGGAAGGACGGCAGGAACACGCCGAGCAGATGATGGATACGGTGCTGAAATCCATCGAATATATTGAAGGACTGGAAAAAGGCATTTCCGCCCTGGTGGGGGACGCTCTGCGCAAGATACTGGGTTCGCTCCCGCCGGGCGAACTCATTGCCGGGGTGGTGCGCCAGGCCCTGGCCCTGGCCCGCGGGCAGCGGCAGGTCATTTTGCGGATCGCGCCGGAGGATGAGGCGGCGCTGCGCGTGCGCCTGGAGGAGATTATGCGTGAATATTCCTCCATCACCTTTGTGGATTTGCAGACGGACGCCCGGCTTAAACCCGGCGATTGTTCCCTGCAGAGCGATATGGGCGTGATCGACGCGGGGGTGGAGACGCAGATCCGGGCCGTCATCAACGCCCTGGAAAAAAAGCGCAAAGGGCGGTCCTGAGTGGAAACCTTTTCGTATATCAACGACATGTACCGTTCCGCCCTGGCCGAAAGCCAGACCGTGGAGATTCGCGGCCGGGTGGAAGACGTGGTGGGCACGATCATCCGGGTGGTACTGCCCAACGTCAAGGTGGGCGAACTGTGCATCCTGCGCAACCCCTGGGAAGATTGGCAGCTTTATGCCGAGGTGGTGGGCTTTCATAAGCATTACGCCCTTCTGACCCCTTTTGGGAGCATTCAGGGTATTTCGCCTTCCACCGAGGTGGTCTCCACCGGCGAGACCCACTCCGTGGGCGTGGGTGAAGCCTTGCTCGGCCGCGTGCTGGACGGATTGGGCAACCCCCTGGACGGCGGGGATATGCCCCAGGTAAGCGCGCGCTACCCCGTTTACGCCGCCCCGCCCAACCCCATGCTGCGCCGCATCATTGACCGGCCTCTGACCATGGGACTCAGGGCCATTGACGGTCTGCTCACCTGCGGCGAAGGGCAGCGCATGGGCATTTTCGCCGCTGCCGGCGGGGGCAAAAGCACGCTTCTCTCCTGTCTGGTCAAGGGGACGGAGGCCGATATAACCGTGCTGGCCCTCATTGGTGAACGCGGCCGCGAGGTGCGCGAGTTCATTGAGCGCGATTTGGGGCGGGAGGGTATGAAAAAAGCCGTGCTGGTGGTCTCCACCTCAGACCGTTCAGCCATGGAGCGCCTCAAGGCCGCCTACGTTTCCACAGCCATTGCCGAATATTTTCGTGACCAGGGCAAAAAGGTGCTTCTGCTCATGGATTCCGTAACCCGCTTCGGCCGCGCCCTGCGCGAAATAGGCTTGGCCGCGGGCGAGCCGCCCACGCGCAGGGGCTTTCCTCCTTCGGTTTTTTCCAGCCTGCCCCTGCTTATGGAACGGGCCGGCAACTCGGATAAAGGCTCCATCACCGCCTTCTATACCGTACTGGTGGAAGGCGACGACATGACCGAGCCCATTGCCGATGAAACCCGCTCCATCCTTGACGGGCATATCATTCTTTCGCGCAAGCTGGCTTCTTCCGGGCATTATCCGGCCATTGACATCCTGGCCAGCGTAAGCCGGGTGATGAGCGCCATTGTGGACGGAGAACACAAGAAAAGTGCCGGAGCAATACGTAAAATCATGGCCAAATACGCGGAAATGGAGCTTCTGGTGCAGATCGGCGAATACAAGAAAGGGGCGGATGCCGATGCCGACACGGCCCTGGAGCGCATCGGCAAGGTCAACGACTTTCTCCGTCAGGGCACGGAAGAGCGTTCTTCCTTTGCCCAAAGCCTGGAGGCCATGCGAGGCGTGCTTAGTTGACCGTTTACCCTCTGGCCCCTCTGGCCCGCGTGCGCGGCCTGCGCGAGGATGCGGCGGCGGCGGAACTTTCCGCCAGGGAAAGGGCCTGGCTTGCGGCGAAACAGGAAATCCTGGAGCGGGAGCAGGCCCTGAAGGACTACATTGCCTGGCGCGAAGAAGAGGAAGAAAGGCGCTATGCGGAGATTCTGCACCAGGAATTGAGCTTGAAAGAGCTGGACGCCTTCAAGTCCGGACTCGCGGCCCTGCGTGAGCGGGATAATGTCTTGCTGGAGGCCGTAACCCTGGCGCGCCGGGCTGAAGAAGACGCCCTCAAGGCCAGGGACGAGGCAGCAGCGGCCTTGCGGCAGGCGCGTAAGGACAAAGAAAAGATCAGCGCGCACAAAGAGATTTGGCAGGCCTTTGAAACCAGGGAGGCCGAACGCCGGGAAGACCTGGAGATGGAGGAATTTTCCGGTAAAAAGCCTGTGCTGGAAGAGGATTAAAACTATGGAAACGACCAGGATAGAATCCGGAAGATACCCCTCCCCCCGTGTTGACGGCAAAAAGGGAAGCTCGGCGGCGGAAGCGGAAGGATCGCGGGAGGAGTTTCGTGAAGCCATGCGCGGCGGCGAAAAAGACGGCGCTGCTGAAGATGAAGGCGAAAAACCCCGTGAAAGGCTTGGCGGCGCGGATGCGCCCCCGCCCCTTTCCGGTGATGCCCTGCTGCGCGGCCTGGGTCTGGCTGGTCTCCCCCCGCAAGGATCCGGCGCGGCGGAGCTTGCGGGCGTATCAGGCGCGGCCTCCGGCGGGAGTGAATCCGCCGTTCTGGCCGCTGAACTGGCCGAGCGCATTCTGGTGAACGCGGACCACAATGCGGGCGGCGGCGAAGTGCGCATATCCCTTAAAAATTCCGTGCTGCCGGATACGGAAATAATCCTGCGCCGGGAAGGGGCGGCTTTGGTGGTACAGCTTGCCAGCGGCAACGTATCTTCCCTGCATACCCTGCAGGCGGCGCGGGCGGATTTGCAGGACAGGCTCCAGTCCCTGGGGATGGACGCTTCAGTGGAGGTGCTGGACGGGCGCGGAGGGGAAGGCGGCGCGGACGGCCGAGGGGAGCGCTCCAGAGGGCTGGACTATATACCGGCGGACAACGAGTAGAATTATATGCGCAGGCTCCCGCAGAATCTGGTCAGGCTTTGCTCCAGGCTTTCCGGCCGGGAGGCGGTACTGCCCTTGGGCCGGGGCTTTACGCTTGTCCCCCTGCCGGCGGAGGTGGAGTTTTACGCTCAGGGCGAAGCGTGGCCGCCGGCAGAATGGTCGGCCGGAGCCTCCGCCCAAGGCGCGTCCAATGAAATGCGCCTGGCTTTGGAGGCGGAGGGCGAAATCTGGCGGCTGCGGGCGTGCGGTCCGGCGGCGGAAGCCCTGCTCGCATTGCCGGAGGGCCTGTGCGTGGAAGATATCCCGGCCGCTCTCCGGCCCGCCCTTTGGTTTTTATCCGCAGAGCCGCTTTTGGATCAGGCTTCCGCCGCCCTGGGGCATGTTTTGCGTCCGGCGGTCGAGCCGGAGGAGCAGGAATGCGCGCCGGAGCATGGCGCTTTTGCGCTGCCCTTCAGCCTCAGGGACGAGTCCGGGCGGGAGGCGGGCGCGGGCCGGGCGCTTATACCCTTAAGCCCGGCCGCGTTGGCCCTGTGGGCGGATATGCTCAAGCTCTTTCCCCGCCGCCGGCCTGATGCCTCTGCCGTTTTTCTGCAGCTTTGCCTGTGCGCCGGGCGGGAGGACTTCCCTCTGGCTCTGCTGCGCCGGGCCGAAGCGGGGGATGTGCTGCGCCTGAACGCGCCTTCTCCTCCCGCGTTGGTCATGGAGGCGGGCGGCAAGCCTCTGTGGACGGCGGTTCTGGCGGACGGCAAAATCACCTTGAAGGCTTTGCTGGATAAGAATATACAGGAGTCCGTTATGAACGCCGAATCCGCAGAGGACGCGCCGCCCCCCGGCGCGCCGGAAGGAGAAAAGGGCGGAGGGCTTTCCGCCGGGGCCATTGACGCCCTGGAGGTCTCCCTGAGCCTGGAAGTGGAAGAGCGCCGCGTCAGCGTGGCGGAACTGGCCGCCCTGGCCCCGGGGCATACCTTGGAAACGGCGGCGTCGCTGGACGCGCCGGTAACCATCAAGGTCTCCGGCCGGGCTGTGGGCAAAGGCCGGCTGGTGGAAGTGGGCGACCGCCTGGGCGTGATGATTCTCGCCCTGGATCTAACAAAATAATCCCCCTCGCGAGGGGCGCGCGTGTATGAGCAACATTCCCGGTCCTGTAACCTTCATGCTGATCGGCGCGGTTTTGGGCCTTATGCCCTTCGTGCTGATGCTTTGCACCTCCTTTCTCAAGGTGGCGGTGGTGCTGGCCCTGGTGCGCAATGCCACCGGCGTGCAGCAGATCCCGCCTTCCATGGCCCTGAACGGGCTGGCCATAATCCTTACCTTGTTCATCATGCTGCCCGTGGTGTCGGACACCTGGGATATCATGCAGCGGCACGGATTTTCGGAGCGTTCCACTGAAATGGACGCGGTGGAGCTTGTGGAGATGGCTTCGGCCTCCAGCGTGCCGCTGAAGGAATTTTTACAGCGCAACAACAACCCTGCGGTCAGCAGCGCCCTGGAACACGCGGCCCGGCGCATCTGGCCCGAACGCTTTCACCGCCTGGCCAATACGGATAACTGGGCCCTGCTCATACTTTCTTTCGCCATTTCCGAGATCAGCAGGGCTTTTGAACTGGGCTTTCTGCTCTATCTGCCCTTTATCTGCATTGACCTGGTGGTTTCCAACATACTCCTGGCCATGGGCATGATGATGGTCTCGCCCATGACCATTTCCCTGCCTTTCAAGCTGCTTCTTTTCGTCTATCTGGACGGTTGGGCGAAGATTTTTCACGGCCTCATGCTCAGCTACCGGTAAGTCCTCTGCCCCAGCGCCGCAAGGCGGTGTAGAGTTCCTCCGCGTCAACGGGCTTGATCAGGTGGTCGTTCATGCCGCTTTTCAGGCTTTCTTCCCGGTGTTCGGCGGAGGAATGCGCGGTCATGGCCAGAATGGGCAGGGGCGCGTAGCGGCTGTCGGCGCGGATGCGGGCGGCGGCGGTCAGGCCGTCCATTTCCGGCATCTGTATATCCATGAGTACCAGGTCAAAACGGTTTTCTTCCAGGGCCTTCAGCGCCTCCAGGCCGTTGTTCGCCGTTACGCTTTCAATGCCCACCGAACTCAGCAGGTTTTCGGCGATCATCTGATTGATGGGGTTATCTTCAGCCAGCAATACGCGCATCCCGGCCAGATCGTCCCAGGCTTCTGCCGCGATGCCTTCAGCCGGGAGGCTTTCCTCCGTTTGTTCCGGAAGATGCAGCAGGACGGCAAGATAAAAGACGCTGCCTTCCCCAGGACGGCTTACGCAGGTGATGTCGCCCTCCATCAGCCGGGCCAGGCTCCGGCTCACCGCCAGGCCCATGCCCAGGCCGCTCTGCTTGCGCTGGTAAGAGTAATCCGCCGTCAGGGGCTCGAACAGGCGTTTTTGCAGCTCTTCACTTATGCCGATGCCGGTGTCCCGCACCGCGAAAAGCAGGCGCGTCCTGTCCGTCTGCCCGGTTTTTTCGGCCCGGACACTGATGATCACCTCGCCTTTTTCGGTGAATTTTACGGCATTGGCGGCCAGGTTGAACAGGATCTGCTCCAGGCGGTCGGCATCGCCGATGACGCTGAGCGGCAGATCCGGCGCTGTTTCAGCGCGCAGGGTAAGGCCCTTGGCCGCGGCTTCTCCGGCCAGCATGGTCACAAGCCCGTCCACAGCTTCGCGTACGGAAAAGGGCCTGGATTTCAGAGCCATCTGCCCGGCTTCCAGGGCGGAAAAGTGCAGCATGCCGTCCACAGCGGCGGCAAGCATACGGGCGGAGCGCGCCCCTTGTTCCACCAGGGGTTTTAGTTCGTCATCCGCGCCCTTTTCCGTCAGGGCCTTGACCATGGCCAGCACCGCGTTCAGCGGGGTGCGCACCTCATGACTGACCGAGGCCAGAAACTCCCGCCGCTCACGCAGGTTTTGTTCCGCCAGGGCGCGCGCCCTTTCGGTCTCCGCCTGGGCGGCCTTTTGCCCGCGCAGATCGCGTATATAACCCGCCACGGCGTAGTCTTCGCCCTGGGGTACGCGCATCAGGGTTACCTCAGCGGGGATCAGCTCCTCTTTGAGGTTCATGTGGGTCCACTCAAAGTGAGCCGTGCCGGAAATAAAGGCTTTAAGCACCAGGGCGCGCGCTGTTTCTTCCGAGGGCCGCCCGTCGGGCTGGAATGCGGGCGCGAGTTTATAAAAGCGGGTCAGAAACTCCGTCTTGTCCTTAAGGCCGAAGAGACGCAGCGCCTCCAGGTTGCAGTCGGTCAAATCGCCTTTTCCGTCCCAGAATGCACAGCACATGGGCAGGGCGTTGAGCATGATGCCCGTTCTTTCCTCTGCGTTTTTCAGCCGCTGGCTGATCAGCACCGAGGCCAGCAGGGCGCTTATGGTCTGTACGGTCTCCATGTCGTTGTGTCCCAGGCGCGAGAGAAAAGGCGGCGCCTCCATGAGGCGCCCGGTGAAGAGTACGGCGACCGTCCGTCCCCTGATGATCACCGGGGAGGAAATGAAGTAGGGTAGGCTCAAGGCGGCGCGCAGATCCGCCAGCCTGTCCTCTCCGTCAGCAGCGGTGATCAGGGCCGGATGTTCCGGATCGAGCAGTTCCGGGGGCAGGTAAAGGCGTTTGCCGGCCAGCATGGCCTTTTCTTCCACCGTATAACCCTGGAGTACGGCTGGGGTGAACAGGCCGTTTTCGCCCGGCAGCAGCACGGCGGTTTTTTGCATGTTCAGGGCGGCGTTAAGGCGTTTGGCCACGGGTATGAATACGCTTTCATAATCCGCCGCCTGACGCAGGGAAACGGCAAGCTCGGCCAGCAGGGCGAAACCACGGCGTTTTTGTTCCAGTTCATGGCGTATGCCTATGGACTTCGCATCCAACGAAAGTGCCTTGGCCGCGTTTTGTCCGCAAAGTTTCAGCGCGGCCTCCAGGGGTATGGGCTTGCCGCCCCGTTGCCCGCGCTTTGCATCCGGCGGCGTCTCTTTCTTTTTTGCGGAGTTTCCGGACGCGCTCCGTGAGAACAGGCAGAACACCCCTGTCCAGTCCAGGCCCCTGGGACGGCCGGCCACCGGGCCTATTTCCACCCCGGTGTAAAGGCCGAGCAGGGGTACCCTGCCGGCCACAATGCGCTGCAGTTCCACGGCGTCTTCCATATCCATCCCGCCGTAACCGGCGCAGCGTCCCGCGCAGTCAATGTATATGCCGAACACGGGCTTGCGCCCGTCCAGACGCTGGAACAGGTTTTCAACTTTGGGCCGCATGTAGTCCAACTCCAGCGAGCGGAGCATGATCTGAAATTTTGTGCCCGCGACCATATCCGGCTCGAACATGACAATGCCGCCCCGTTCCTGGTCAATAGCCAGGCAGAGGCGGCTGGCGTAGCTGTCTTCGTTGTATTCCTCCCACTCTTCACCCTGGTTGATGCCGAAAATAAGAAAGAAGGGGTAATCCGCCGGCCGCACCGCCGGTCCGATCAGTTCATCCATGAAGTCCAGGGCGGGTTTATCGTTTATTTCCAGGATTACCGGACCTTCCGCCTTGGTAACGGTATAATATTGCGAAGCCGGGCGGCAGCCGTGCATGATGGCGGCGTCAACGCGTATATCTTGCGAAAAGGCCAGGGCCATGGCTTGATGCTCACCCAGATCGCTGCCGATAAACTGGCTGGAGCCGCTGCATATGTGGTCGCCCATTAGTCCCGCGCCCGTAAGTTCGGGCAGGAAGCCCAGCCCTTTTTCCAGCCCGGCCAGAAGCCAGGTGGCCATGAGCAGGCGTACCCCGCCGCCGCTGCGGTCAATGGCATCGTAAAAGAGCATGACCGGGGAATCCGGAGTTACCCCCAGGGCGGCCAGGCCGCGCCCCAGACGCTCGCCCGTTTTTTCTTCGCTTTCAAGCATGCCGCCGTCGGTCAGCACATCGCAGCGCGCGCCTTCCAGATGGATGCAGGCTACCCCCACCTGATCTCCGGCATAGCCAAAGGACTCGTTGGTGATGATGCCCACAGCCCCGCCGCCGAAAATGCGTACGGATTCCCCCAGTACAGAGGCCGCGGCCGCGCGCAGAACTTGCTGGTTATGGCGGGCGGTGCAAAAAAGCAGGGCCAGGTCGCAAGGCCCATGTCCGGCCCGGAGCAAGGCTTCTTCCGCCGCCTGCTTTCCGGCGGCCATGCTGTCGGGGTTGTCGCTGTATCCTACGCCTACACGCATATTTTTATCCTTGTAAGGGGTGTGGTGTATTGTTCAGAGCAATTTTATTTTGCGATTGTCCCAAAGCGTTTCAATCGTGTAGTTGACACCTATTTACAAGGATAATCAAGTGAAATTCAAAGGTATTACCTGGAAAACGATTTTTCGGCACCTGCGGTAATACCCGCAAAGAATTTGTGCGGCTCACCCGCCGGGACATTAATTTTCACGAGCGCGAATGTGTGGTTTTCGGCAAGGGCAACAGCGGGCGCGTGGTATATTTTGACGCCAGAACCAAAATTCACCTGCAAAACTATCTGGAAAGTCGGGCGGACAATAACCCGGCTCTGTTCATCTCTTTGACAAAACCGCACAAATGTCTGATGATTGATGGGGGAAACCAGATTGCGGGAACTAGAGCATTTAAACTTTGAAAATATTTAACTAAGGCTGTTTCAGTTGACCGGTCAGGGGGAC
The DNA here is from genome assembly GCA_031280335.1 of Deltaproteobacteria bacterium. Lineage (GTDB taxonomy): Bacteria > Desulfobacterota > Desulfovibrionia > Desulfovibrionales > Desulfovibrionaceae > WRHT01. The sequence continues at coordinate 12,629 of JAITGZ010000267.1, forward strand.
CGGGGGGAATGATTCCCCCCGGATGGGGTTTGGTGCCTTGCCGTTATGCCGAGGGGCGGCATCGATGCTGTCGCTATCCGTAAGGCGGCCTTGCCGCCTTACGGATAGCGCAAGGATAAGGCGGCATCCGGCAAACATGCCTGTTGCATGGCCCCAATAATGTATAATCTCAAAGTTAAAATGCCCTAAGGATTACTTTTTCTTTTTTTCCAGGGCTGCGGCCAGGGCCAGCCCCAAAGAACCGCCAAAGGCGCTGTCCGTTGCCGCGCCCTTGGCGGTGTGCTGCCGCCAGTCGGCGTTTTCCTCTTTTCTGGCGCCGCGCCCGTGAGCGGGCGGACGGCGTCCGCCCGGGCGTTCTTTGCCTGCGGTTCGGGGCGTGGGGGATTCCGCGCCTCCGGAAGGTTCTTCCGCCTCTTCCCCCACCGGGGAGAGGGTGATCTTGCGGGCGCTCAAATCCATTTCCGCCACGCGCACCTGCACCTCCTCGCCGGGCAGGAGCTTTTCCAGGCTGCTTTTATCGCGCAGCCTGGCCATGAAAGATACGGGCATAAGTCCGGTTATGCCGGGGGCCAGCGTAATGAAAAGACCGAATTTGGAGTTTTTTTCCAGGCGCCCGCTGTGGATGGAGTCAAGGGCGAAGTCTTCCGCCGCCGAGGCCCAGGGGTCGCCGGCGGCATCGCGCAGGCTGAGGGATATGCGGCGTTTTTCCGCATCCACTTCTTTTATTTTTACGCGCACTTCCTCGCCTGCGGATAGAATATCCTGCACCTTGGCCACGCGTTTTTCCCAGGAAAGTTCAGAAATATGAATCAGACCTTCAATGCCGGGTAAAATTTCCGTGAAAGCGCCAAAATCCGTCAGGCGCGCCACCCTGCCGCTGATCATATCCCCCGCGCGCAAACGTTCCGCCACGCTGTTCCAGGGGTCTTCCGTCACTTGCCGGATGGACAGGGAAAGGCGTGTGCCTTTATCGTCCCGTTCCACCTTGAGCAGTTTGACGCGCACGTTTTGCCCTGTGGAGAGCAGTTCGTCCGGAGCGGTCAGCCTTGACCAGGAAAGCTCTGAAACATGCGCCAGACCTTCCACTCCTGGAGCAAGCTCCACAAATGCCCCAAAGGGCGTGAGCCTGCGCACGGCGCCTTCCAGCGTATCCCCTTCTTTTACCCGTTCCAGAAATGCCTGTATATTTACCGCCTGTTCGGCCTCTTGCAGCGCGCGGCGTGAAAGCACAATGTTCCGGCCGTGCTGCTCCATTTTGATTATGCGAAAGTTAAGGGTCTTGCCCAGGTAGAGGCCGGGGTCGTCCACCGGGTGTAAATCCATCTGGCCGGAGGGGCAAAAGGCGCGGCGGCGCATAATGTCCACGGAGAAGCCGCCTTTGACCTGAGCCATGACTTTGCCCTCCACGGGCAAGCCGGCCGTCCGGGCGTCCTCCAAAGCCTCCAGGCCGTTTGCTCCCCGCAAGACCTTGGAAAAACGCACTTCTTGCGGAGAGACATGCGACACATAAAGATCCAGCGTGTCGCCCACGGCACAGTCTATACCGTCCTGCGCCAGCTCGGTTTTTTCCACAATGCCGTCCACCTTGCTCCCGGTGCTGACAAATATGGTGTCATCCGTCACGGCCACCACCGTAACCTTTATCCTTTGCCCGGCCTCCAGTCTGGAAGAAGGAACATTCTCCTGCAGGGCCAGCAGTTCGGCAAAGTTGTCCTCGGCCTCCGGCTGCTGTGAGGGAGGGGCTTCACC
>JAITGZ010000270.1 GCA_031280335.1 Deltaproteobacteria bacterium
CGCCACCGTGGGATTGCCGGAAGAACAGCCCGCCAGCGCCATAAGCGCCGCCAAAAACAGCGGCGCGTGGGCATAACCTGACCTGAACGTGCGCAAGACTTCAAGAAATTTTCGCATAAGCCCTACCAGCCGACCTTGGGGTTGCTGCTGGTCTTGCGAATCTCCTGCTCATCCGCCCAGACGATCTCGGCGGACTGCGGGTCAACCAGCTCCAGGGTGATCAGGTAATACACATCGGCCGCTTTTTTGGTAACTTTACGAATGGAGCGCACCGTGCCGGTAACGATATAGTCCGTATCCGCCAGGAGTTTGTTCTCGCCCCTGCGGGTAAGGGCTTCCGTCAGGTCGCGTTCGGCAAAGACCTGATTCAGGTTGGCGTTATCCGCCAAAAAACGCACCCGGCCGGATTGCAGCAGCTTGATACGGATTTTATCCGTAATGGCCTTGGTGTCGATGTGTTCGTCCGTCTGGTTGTTCACCTCGCGCAGGCGTACCTTGGGCTGGGCCTGGGCCTGGGCGATATAGCGCGAATCCAGCAGCGACTGGGCCATTTTTTCCGCCGTGCCCTGCAAGTCGGTGGAGCCCCAGGCGGAGGTTACGGTTTCCACCGCGCCCGGGTCGCCGTACTCCACATTGGGGCCGCCGCAGCCCGCCGCCGACAGCGCAAGGGACAAAAGCGCCCCAAAGGCCAAACCCCGCCATAATGTGATCGTTCCACTCATTTTACTGTGCCTCACTGGAGATAACCAAGGTAAAATCCTTTACCCCGGGTTTGGTTGAACGCACACGCACATACTCCGGCGCGCCCCTGGTCAACCGCACAGGCCGCCAACTGCTTTTTTCCAGCAAAAAACCATTCTGGTCGAACCATTGCATCTGGTACCTGGTGGTATTGACATCGTTTCTGTTATTATTGCGCAATTCGGCGGAAACTTCCATAAAGCCCCCTTCCAGAACACGCGAACTGATGTTTTCCACCAAAACATCCTTATTGTCGGCATATTCATATTGGGGACGTCCGCCGCAGGCGGCGAGGCCAAGACACAGGCCCAAAACGGCCGCCGCTTTCCACCCGTTAGTATTCCACATGATCCACCCTCATTTGTTCAGAACCCACAGACGTAACCAGCAGCAAGATACCCCGGCCTTGTTCCGGCATCCTGACCGTTTGCGCTTTATCGCCCATGGAGACGGTTATTTCAAACCCGGACGGCAGATTAAACATGCCCATATAGCCCACGGCGGGCAAGGTCTCCCAATTGCGCACACCGCGAGCGTCCACAGCTGATATGGCCTCCATGCCGAGGGAAAGCGCCAAGCCCACCAAGCCGGTCATGTCCCTGGTTTGTTTATGCGCGGCGACCACGGCCTGACCGCCGGCCACAATGGCCGCACGCGTCGCCGCCCGGCTTATGGCCGTGGCCAGTTCATAATTCATTTCATCCTTCAATTCACGATACGCCAAAACCTGTGTGCGGAGCAAGGCAAATAAATCAAAATCTTTATCCCCGCTCCTTATGCGCGGCCGTTCTTCCGTCAGGGCCGGCTCATAGGCGGGCAAATCTATAAGTACATAACCTCCAAAGGGATTGAACAGCCGGATGCGCTCCATCTTAAGGGCCGGGGCCACGCCGTTAAGCAAAAGCACCACCAGTTCGCGGCGATCCCTTTTGAAGGGCGGTGCTTTGGGCCGCCAATGCTCCGCTCCATCGCCCCAGGCCAGGCGGAACATTTTTTTGGCCGCCTCATCCAATCTGCCGGCACGGCGCAGGCTGACCTCGGCATAGTCCACATCCCCGACCAAGCGGCAAAACACGCTGCTTAAGGCGTAAGAAAAGACCTCCTGATAAGCGGCCGCCTCCGCGCGCAGCTCCGGGTCGTTCAAAATGGCCCCCATACTGTAACCAGGCGGCGGGTTATCGCCGGAATATCCGGAATCAGGCCTTTTGCTCCCTTTCCCTTCCGCTGCCTCGGCCTTTTTTTTGGCCTGCTCTTCCAAAAGTTCGTTCAGGCGGCGCTCTTTTTCTTCCAGCCACAACTCCTGCCGCTGTTCCATACGGCGCATCTCCACCGCCGCCCCGGAAAAATCCCCCAACATGGCGTAATTTATGGCGTTCATGGTGTGCAGCAGGGTGCGTTCGTAGCCCTTGCCGTAGTAGCCGCCGCTGCCCCTGGCCAGGGTGGCCGCGCCCACCCCGCCCAATACGCCGCGCGCGTTGACAATGGCCCGCTGTTCGTAATCTTCAATAATGGCTATGGCCTGCCCGTACAAGTCAATGGAATCGCGCCAGCGCCCCTGCATCTGGTAAAGACGGGCCAGATTAAGCGCCGTAACCAGTTCACGGCGGTCTTCGTTGGTCTCGATCATGCGCTTTTCCAGGCGCTCCAGATTACCCTGGAGAAGATCGCCGCGCAGTTCCCCCGTACTTAAAGAGGCGGCGCAGCCACCCCCAAAAAACAGAGCGCAGACCAGAAACGGCCAAAGCAAAAATTCAGGACGAAGCGGTTTTGACATTTTATCAGCGTGAATTTTTGGGACTAAGGCATTTCACGTTTTAATTACTCCAACCGGCGGCTCTGCCCCCGGCACCCCCGATAGGGGCGCGCCCAGCTGTAATTTTAACCCATCGCCTCACCAGACCGAGCCGGGTTTGTTCCGGCGCTCCGCGCCTGGCCCGCCCACGCCGGGCATGGCACTGCGGTGCCCGGCGATGGCTCTAAAAATGATAAATAATGCCCCCGCTCAAAATCTTGACCACCGTAGCGGGATCAAAATAGCGCTTTGTACTCATACCGGAAACAGGCAGGTCAACATGCTGCCTGGCCATGGTGTAATTGATATTGACCGACCAATGCTCCGTGAGCAGCACTGAGCCGCCCAGACCGTAAATGCCCAATATTTGCCTGTCATCCCCATATCTCTGCACCGCCTTGATGCCGCCCGTATCATTCAGGTCCAGATAAAAATCCCTCCCCCAATAGGCCAGCCCCAAATGCCCATATACATTCACGCGCTGGAGTATCTCCACCCCCAGCTTACAGCGGGCACCCACAAGGTATTTACTCTTATAAATAGGCTGATTATCCCTTGGACGCGG
>JAITGZ010000055.1 GCA_031280335.1 Deltaproteobacteria bacterium
CGGCCCGAATAATGTTTATAACCTGGCGGATGCCGCCGTCCGGCGGGGCAGGTACTGGGCCGGTGCCTATGCTTATTTTCCATTGACTGAAGAGGAGCGGCAATCTTTATTCATCCTGACCTTTCCCATGACCTGCCCGGAGTATGAAGACAGCCTCTTTGTGCTGGAAGGGCTGTCTCATCAGGGCAAGCCCCTGCCCCCGCTGCGCCTGCGCCTGAATTACAACAAGATAAGTTATGACCTGTTGGTCAACAAGATAAATTATGGCCTGTTGATCAAAGACTACCCTGAAGTGTCGGAACGCCGGCTTAATCCGGATGATATTACTGTGCCCGACAAATTCAGGGATAAGACCCAATCTTATGCGGATCAATTCCGGCAGGCCGTAAAGACCTGCGCGGACGTAACCTGTTTTATGCAATACCTGCCCGTTGAGTTTCCTGTTGGTTACACTTTCAACAGTGAAAACATAAGAAATTCGGAACCTTGCTTTTTGGGCAGCGATTATGACCGTTTCAACGGCCAACTTACCATGACCTGGCGGTATATTGTGCCCATTACCGAAGGTTTCAACCCCAAATATTTAGATGGTCGGTACAGATATGACGAATTCCGCAGTTATGACAAACTCCGCGGCATTGATTTTTTACCATGCCGCCTGCAGGTGAACTTTGACGAACATAACAAAAAAACCAGCCATCAGTGGCTGGATAAAATCTGTGAATTACTTTAAATTTTTACGCTGGACATTGTCATACAATATACTGTACCTGGAGGCGCAGGCGGATATGAAACAGCTCCTTTTGTTATTTATGGCCGCGCTTTTGGGACTGACCACATCCTGTGGAGCGGACAACTTGTCTTTTGAGCCGGGCATGGATTTCACCCTGGTGGAAGAAAACCCCCAGGGCTGGAGGCTCTACAAACTGCCCAAAATCCTGCGCGATCAACGCAACCAGTTTCGCGCCGAATACAATGACGGCTCCAGGTTCAACGTCTTTGTCCTCCTGCTGGGCGCGCTGCACAAGGAACTTGAGGTCTGCCGGAATACCGGCGGGGTAAGCTATGTTTCCATAGCCTTTACCCCGGCGGACGTAACACTGGACATGTCCAAAATCCATTTTCTCAAAAACGGCGCGGTGGTTCCGGGCAATGTGGTCAAGATGCGCCGCTATGCCCCGGACCAAACCTATAACCTGGCCGATTACACCGCCTTTGAACCGCACGATCGCGAACTGCGGCATTTTAATATGATTTTTCCCTTTGACTGCCTGGATTATGAAGACGCCATTCTGGTGCTGGACGGTCTCTCCCGCCAGGGCAAAGCCCTGGCCCCCCTGAAGATGCGCCTGAATTACCGTGATTTCAAGACCATACGCGGGTTGCTTGAGGCTGGGTAGAATTGCTTCTAGAGCCTTTCAAAGTTGAAATACCTCAACGTCCATAGCTGTCTTCAAAACGCACAATATCATCCTCGCCCAGATAGGGACCGGATTGTATTTCAATAAGTTCCAAATCTATATGCCCGGGATTCTCCAGCCTGTGCCGGCTGCCCACCGGGATATAGACGGACTGATTCTCCGTCAGCAGCATATCTTTGCCGTCAAGGGTGATTTTGGCCGTACCCCGCACCACTACCCAATGCTCCGCTCTGTGGTGGTGCATTTGCATGGAAAGGGACGCCCCCCGGCTGACCAAAATGCGTTTGACCTGAAAACGCGGCCCCTGCGCCAGGGTTTCATAAGACCCCCAAGGACGGTAAACCTTAAGATGCGTCTCCGCCTCCATGCGTTTTTGGGCCTTTAAAAGCTCCAAAAGCGTCTTTACCTCCTGCCCGCGCCCTTTGGGCATGACCAGAACGGCATCAGGGCTTTCTACCACCACCATATCACGCAGGCCTATGCCTGCCACCAGACGGGAAGAGGACGAAATGTAGCTGCCGCACGTATCCAGCAGTTCCACATCGCCCAAAGCGCTGTTGCCCATCTCGTCTTTGGGGGCAGCCTCGTGCATGGATTCCCACGAGCCCAGGTCGTGCCAGGATGCGGCCAGCGGCGTAACACAGGCGCGCTCCGTATGCTCCATTACGGCATAATCAATGGAAATGGAGGGAAGGGCGGAAAAATCCCCCACATCAATGCGGATAAAGTCCAAATCATCACCGCGTTTGTTCCAGGCAGACAGCGCCCCGGCGTGGACGGCAGGAGAAAAACGCCCAAGCTCTTCCAGGAATATCCCGGCCCTGAAGACAAACATGCCGCTGTTCCACAGGCAGTTTCCCCCTGACAGCATCCTTCGGGCCTTTTCCTGATCCGGCTTCTCCACAAAGCGCTCAATTTTATATACCCCTTCATCCAGAAGCTCTCCCTGAATTATATAACCGTAGCCCGTGGCCGGGTTATCCGGCCTAATCCCCAATGTCGCCAGCAGACCATCTTGCGCCGCCTTGATTGCCGTTTTTAAGCTCGCGGTGAAGGCATCCGGCGGGTAAACCTTGTGATCCGACGGCAAAACCAACAAAAGCGGGTCAGAAGCCGCCTCAAGCGCGGCCAGGGCGGCCAGGGCAATGGCCGGGGCCGTATTGCGCCCGACAGGTTCCAAAATGAGCCTGGCTCCATCACCTGGGGCAAAGCCTTTTTGCCGCATGATGGCGGCGGCCAGAAAGCGGTGCTCCTGGTTGCAAAGCACCAGAGGAGTGGAGAGAAAATCCATACCCCGTACCCGCTCCAGACATGCGCCGAAAAGGGTCTCGCCTTCCAAGTCCACATACTGCTTGGGATAAAGCCCGCGCGAAAGAGGCCACAAACGCGTTCCGCTGCCGCCGCTGAGAATAACCGGGAATATTTCAGGCATTGGTTTTCTCTCCGCCGCATTGCGCAATCAATTCTTCCAACTGCGAGGTTTTGTCCGACATGAGCGCCAGACTCCCCCGGCTTTCCACATTAAGGCGCAGCAAAGGCTCGGTATTGGAAGAACGCAAGTTGAAACGCCATTGCCCGCAATCGGCGGAAAGACCGTCCAGATGGTCTTCAGCGGCAATTTCCAGGGCATAAAAAGAACGGATGCGTTCCATACAATCCTGAGCATCCTTTACCCTAAAATTTATTTCCCCGCTGCAGGGAAAGGCCCCAATGCGTTCCAGTACCAACCCGCCCAGGTCGCGTCCGGTTTTTTCCAATATTTCCAAAATCTTCAGCCAGGGGAGCATACCGCTATCACAATGGTTGAAATCCATAAAATAGTGGTGCGCGCTCATTTCGCCCCCATAAACCGCCCCTTCGCGGCGCATGGCCTCTTTCATGAAGGCATGGCCGGTTTTATTGCGCACCGGCACCCCCCCCGCCGCCTGAACCATGTCAATGGTGTTCCAGGTCAACCTGACGTCATGGAGTACCTTGCCCCCCGGATAGCGGGCGAGCAGGTGCCGGGCCAGCAAACCAACCAGATAGTAGCTTTCGATAAAATTGCCTTCCGCAT
>JAITGZ010000070.1 GCA_031280335.1 Deltaproteobacteria bacterium
TTTTCACGACCTTAACGCGCACGCGGTTGCCGAAAGCCTCTTCTTTGTCTTTCAGTGTCTGAATGCGGCGGATATCCATGCGCACAGAGGCGTAGAATTTGAGGGCGTTGCCGCCGCTGGTGGTTTCGGGGTTGCCGTACCCGCCCGGCATGCCGCCTATTTTCATGCGGATCTGGTTGATGAAGATCACCGCTGTTTTGGATTTATGAATGGTGCCGGTGAGTTTGCGCAGGGCGTGGGACATGAGCCTGGCCTGGCCGCCCACCTGCATTTCGCCCATGTTGCCTTCCAGCTCGGCCTGGGGGATGAGCGCGGCCACGGAGTCGATGACCACGAGGTCCACGGCGGCGGAACGCACCAGCATATCGGCTATGTCCAGGGCCTGTTCACCGAAATCCGGCTGCGAGATGAGCAGGTCTTCGGTCTTTACGCCCAGGCGTCGGGCGTATTTTACGTCCAGGGCGTGTTCCGCGTCCACAAAGGCGCAGACGCCGCCCATTTTTTGCGCCTCGGCAATGACATGCAGGGCCAGGGTGGTTTTGCCGGACGATTCCGGGCCGTAAATTTCCGAAACGCGGCCGCGCGGGACGCCGCCCACGCCCAGGGCCAGGTCCAGGCCGATGGAGCCGGTGGGGATAACCGGGATGTTAACATGCACATCGTCCGAAAGGCGCATGACCGATCCCTGACCGTATTTGCGCTCAATGGTGGTCAGGGCGGTGTTCAGCGCTTCCAGCCGCGCTTCTTCGGCCGAGAGGACAGGCTTTTTGGCCATATTTAGCACTCCATGTAATGTTTTATGGGCGGATTATAGCGGAAAAAAGCTTCGGGGGCAATTCCGGTTTTTCAGTCGCGCAGCGGCTGAAAAATAGTAAGGGGGTCTGGGGTGCCTTGCCATTATGCCAGGGGGCGGCATCGATGCTGTCGCTATCCGTAAGGCGGCCTTGCCGCCTAACGGCTACCGCAAGGATAAGGCTGCGCCTGGGCGAACATGCCCCTTTCTTATTCCCCCCGGCGGGGTTCGGGGCGGAGTCCCGAATTAATCAGTGTTTCCTTTAGACAATATCTCAATATTTTCAAACCACCGGCGCGCCGGGGTTGCCCATGCGGCGCTGCGCCTCCACCCAGGCCAGGGCCTCATGCAGTTTGAGGGTGCGTTCGTATATGGCCCGGCCGGTGATGAGTCCCTCCAGCCCGTCTTTGAGATGCAGGCCGTAAAGGTCGCGCACATCGGCCAGGGCGGCCACCCCTCCGGCGGCGATGACCGGCAGGGAGGAGAGGGCGCATATTTTGCGCAGAGCTTCCAGGTTGGGCCCGCTGCGCATACCGTCGCGCTCAATATCCGTGTAAATGATAAAGGCGCTGCCCCGTTCCGTCAGGCCGGGCAGGGCATCCTCCGCCGTGAGGCCGCAGTCGTTGACCCAGCCCCTGCTCTTGAGCCTGCCGTTTTCCGCATCCAGCGATACACCCACGCGCCCTGGAAACAGGGCGCAGATGCGGGCGTGCAGCGCGGGATCCTCCAGGGCGATTGTACCCAGAATAAGGCGGCTGACCCCGGCCTGCATATAGCGCCGGGCTGTTTCTTCATCGCGTATGCCGCCGCCCACCTGCACCCGGACGGGCAGGGAGCAGATGGCGGAGATGAGTTTCAGGTTGACCGGGCTGCCTTGAAAAGCGCCGTCCAGGTCAATGACATGTAGCCAGGATGCTCCCTGCCGCACCCAGTGTTCGGCGGTTTGCAGCGGATCGGCGGAAAAGACCGTGCTTTCCTCGGCCTTGCCCCGGCGCAGGCGTACGCACTGGCCGTCCTTGATGTCTATGGCCGGATAGATAATCATAAGCCGAACTCCATAATGGCCTTGAACATTCCTTCCAATTCCAGGGCGTCAAGCGCGTCGGGCTGGAGTTTTTTGGTATATTGTTCCAGCGGGCCGCGCTCGCCCGCTGCAAGGCACCGCTGCGCGTCAAGGCGGGAGCGGGCCAGCAGGCTTTGGTTTTTTATGTCCAGCAGGAATATGTCCATGATCACCAGAGGCGGCGCTCCGTCTTTTTCTTCCCGCCGCTGGAGCATATGGGGCAGAATGAGCATGTCCGCCTCCAGGCACTGCCCCACGCGCAGCCAGCGGTTGAAGGCTCCGGCGTTTTTCGCCCCTGGATACTCGCGTGCGCAGCGCAGGCTTTGCTCCCGCTCCAGAAAGACCATTGGGCTGAATTCACGCAGCATAAGCTCAAAGTCGCTATCCAGACGGGTGAGCAGGACAGGGTCAAGCCTGATTTGGTCTTCAGGCAGATTCCCGGCCAGCAGATCAACGGTGTTCAGGGGCTGGGCAAAGGGGGCTACCCCTACAGCCGCGCCGTTGGGGACAAGTGCGTTCCTGGGGGTGGAGCAGTTAGCGGAGAGCATGGAACAGAGGATGAGTACAAAAAGATGCGCCCAAGGTTTCAATCCAGGCTCCCTTTGGTGCTGGGTATGGCTTCACCCGCACGTTTGACCGCCCGGCGCAAGGCGAGACCCAGTCCCTTGCCGGCGGATTCCAGCAAGTGATGTCCGTTTTTGCCATAGGCAAAGGATATGTGCAGGTTCATGCGCGCCCCGGCGGCCAGGGAGTTGAAAAATTCGCGCCAAAGGTCGCTTTCCTCTCCAGCCAGAACAGGCGGGAAGAGATCATCCCCCCTGAAGACCAGATAGGGCCGTCCGGAGAGGTCCAGACAGACCTCGGCCAGGGCGTCGTCCATGGGTACGCGGGCCGAAGCGGCGCGGGCGATGCCCCGTCGGTCGCCCAGGGCCTCCAGTATGGCTTGACCCAGGCATAGGCCTGTATCCTCCAGGGTGTGGTGGGCGTCGATGTGCATGTCTCCGGCGCAGCGCAGCTTCAGGTCAAAGGAGGCCCAGAAGCCGATGCTTTTAAGCACATGGTCGGCCAGTCCGAAACCGGTGTGGATATCCACATCCCCGCTGCCGTCCAGATTCAGTTCAACGGAGATGTCGGTTTCTTTGGTAACCCTGGTCAGCGCGGCAAGGCGGTTTTTCATGATGGATGTTCTCCTGCCGGGGCCGGATCAGGCTCCGTGGGCTTCAGGTTTTGTGAAGGGGGCGGTTGGGGATGGGCTTCCTTTTTGTTTTTTTCAGGTGATTTTTTGCCGAAAACGGCCGCGATGAGTATGCTTGCCTCATACAGCAAGAACATGGGCGCGGCCATGAGCAACTGGGAAATCACGTCCGGAGGGGTGAGTACCGCTCCCAGGATAAAGGCCAGCACCACAAAGTAACGCCGGAAGCGGCGCATGGAGGCAGCGGTAACAAGACCCAGGCGGGACAGAAAAAAGGTAAAGATGGGCAGCTCAAAAACCAGCCCGAAGGCCAGGATAAGCTGCATGGTGAAATCAAAATATTCCTCCATGCTCGGCATGGCTTTGAAGGGCCCCTGGGAATAGGTCATAAAAAAACTGAAGGCATTGGGAAAAACCACAAAGTAGCAGAATGCGCCTCCCAGAAGGAAGCAGAGGGAAGAACAAAACACCACCGGGGCGATGAATTTTTTTTCTTCGGCATACAGCCCTGGGGCGATGAAGGCCCAAATCTGGTAAAAGATGAAGGGACTGACCACAAACAGGCCGGCCAGGAGAGAGAGCTTTAAATGGGTGAAAAAGGCCTCGGTTATGCCGGTAAAAATGATGCTGCTGGGGATGTCGCCTTCTGTCGGCAGAACGCGCACCAGCGGCAGGTAGAGAATATCCACGAAAAAGTCGGAAAAACCCCAGCAAAGCAGAAAACCCGCGATGATGCCGATGAAAATTTTGATCAGCCTTCCGCGCAGTTCGCGAAAGTGATCCATCAGACCCAGGGGCGGCGCGTCCGCGCCGGGAGTGGTTTCCTTCTCTTCACCGCTCATGCCTGCCGCCCTTTGTCTTCTTCCGCCCCGGCGGTCACGGGCGCATTCTCTGCGCCCACAGACGCTGCAGACGGTGCGGTTTCGTCCGGTTTTTTGCTCCCGGCATCATGGGCTGCTTCATCCGGGTTTTTATCCCCGGCGGTCTGGGTAGATTTGTTTTTATTTTTGGCCTCGCCG
>JAITGZ010000087.1 GCA_031280335.1 Deltaproteobacteria bacterium
CAATGTACCTCCCAGCTATCGCCCTGATCCAGCAGATCTTCCGCTCCGTGTTCCAGGCCGATCTCCATCAGCCGGTCTTCGGCATTATTGCGGTCAAAGACAAAGATACCCCGGCGCTCGAACATCCAGGCCACGCTGCCGCTTTCACCAAGGGTTCCGCCGTGTTTGTTGAAAATAAAGCGCATTTCCGCCACCGTGCGGTGGCGGTTGTCTGTAGCCGCCTCCACCAGCACGGCCGCGCCGCCGGGGCCGTAGCCTTCGTACATTATTTCGTACAACTCGCCCCCGGCCTCTTCGCCCGTGCCCTTGCGGATGGCGCTGTCAATTCTGTCTTTGGGCAGGTTGACCGCCTTGGCCGCCGCAATGGCGCTGCGCAGGCGGGCGTTGTAATCCGGGTCGCCCCCGGCGCGGGCGGCGATGATGATCTCCTTGGCCGCCTTGGTGAACTCCTGGCCGCGTTTGGCGTCCTGGCGGCCCTTGCGGAACTGGATGTTTTTCCATTTGTTGTGTCCTGACATGCTCTTCTCCAGATTATGTTCCAGGTGATTTAAGCGTTGTTGAGGCGGCCTCGCGTATCCCTTTATATCCGGCGGCGATGTAAAAACTCTCCATACTTTCGGAGCGGGAGCTTTGGGGCTTGAAGGCCCTGACCCGCTCAAAATCCACGCGCAGTTCCCCGGCCAAAGCCTGAATATCCGGCCCCATGAAAAATTTGACCACAAAGGCCCCTCCGGGGATAAGGCAGCGGCGGGCCAGGGCCAGGGCTTCAAAGGCCAGAGCGGCGGAACGGGCCTGATCTGTGGACCGGTGGCCGGTGGTGCTGGGGGCCATGTCGGACAACACCAGGTCAAAGGGGCCGCAGGCGCGCAGCGCCTCGGCAAATTCCGGCGACGGGTCGAAGATATCGCCCTGCATAAAGCGCACCTGTGGGGGAAGGATAACTTCCGCCGGACGCAAGTCAAGCCCCAGCACCAGCCCGCCTTCGCCCACCAGCTCCGCCGCCCCCATGCACCATGACCCCGGTGCCGCGCCCAGGTCAAGCACCTTCTGTCCGGGCCGGAAGAGGTGGAAGCGGGCGTTGATCTCCTTAAGCTTATAGACGGAACGGGCGGGATAATGCTCCTGTTTGGCCTTTAAAAAATAGTGGTCACGATACTTTTTCATGGTTAAAATAAACTCGTCGTACTTCGCCGGTAAAGCGGCGGACGATGATAACCCAAAAAAATAAAAGCTCCAAGCAGGTTCATATGCCCATTTCACCCGAACAGGGCGCGGTTATTATCCCGGACAGCGGCCGGGAGCTTTTGCGCCACGAACTGACCAAGGCCTTCATTACCCTGGGCTTCAACGTCATACGCCCCAATCCTGCCCACCTGAACGAAGAGAGCCACGCCCATTATCTGCCCCGCCTGCTGGAAAGAGGCCCCGCCCTTTTTTTCAGCGTGAACATGCAGGGTATTTTGCGCCCCGGCTCCGCCGGGCCGCTCCTGCTCGCCGCCGGCATCCCGGTGCTGATCTGGCTGGTGGATAACCCCTGGCACATTCTCTCCGGCGCGCGCGATCCTTCCTGGCGCGGTTTCAATCTGGCGCTTACAGACCATTCCTTTGACGCGGCCCTTAAAAAAGCCGGGGCAGGGCGCGTTCTGCATCTGCCCCTGGCCGCCGGGATGAGAGAACAGTCCGCCCCTCCCCTCACCAACACCGCCCCGCCGCGTTCCATACTTTTTGTCGGCCGGGCGGCCTTTCCCGGCCGGGATGATTTTTTCAAAGACCAGAAAGTGCCGGAAGAAACCCTGACCCAGGCCAAGGAGCAAATCACCCAAGGATTTCAAAACCAGGAGGAACGGCCGGATTTCGCCTGGTGGCTCCGCCGCCTGCGCCTGGAAGAGACCCCTCTCTGGCCGGGAAAAACCGCCAGACGCCCCGGCCTGGGCGCGGCCCTGAGCAACGCCCGGTGGCGGGCCGCCTGCCTCGTGGCCGCGCACAAAAGCCCCGGCGGCCTCAGCCTTTTCGGCGGCGATGACTGGAAAAACGAATTGCCCCTGAACCACTCCTGGGACCTGCACGGCCCCCTGGATTACTATACATCCCTGCCGCATCTCTACCGCGCCGCCGTTTTTTCCCTTAACCTGAACAGCCTCATCCTCCCCGCCGGACTCAGCCAGCGCGCCTTTGACATCTGGGCCGCCGGCGGTTTCTGCCTTACGGACTGGAGCGCCGGCCTGGATATTTTCCCAACGGAATTGACGCGGGAAGTCGTTTTTCATTCCCCGGACGAACTCGCCGATCTGGCCGCCCGCCTGCAGGCGGCCCCGGCACGCAAAGAAGAACTGCGCCAAGCCTGGCAGCAACATATCTTAAGCCGGCATACCTACCTTAGCCGCCTCAAATCCCTGCTGGAGACCCTGCCGTGAACGCGGCGCATATCGCGGCCCTGGCCCTGTCTGCATTTTTTGCGGCCTTTACCTCCCCCGCCACCGCCCATACTGAACCGGAAATCATGCTCGGCCAGATGCTCATGCTGGGCTTTCACGGAGACGGAGAAATGACCCAAGGGGATATACCTCAAATAAAAGAGTTGATCCGCCAAGGCAAAATCGGCGGAGTCATCCTTTTTGACCGGGATCAAACCCGCAGCGGAGCGCCGCGCAACATCATCAGCGCCAGACAGGTCAAAGCCCTGACCTCTTCCCTTGCCCAAGACGCGCCCCTGCCCCTGTTCGTGGCCGTGGACCAGGAAGGCGGACGAGTGCAGCGCCTCAAACCCGCCGCCGGTTTCAAGGCGCGCCCCTCCGCCAGAGAACTGGGCCGCGTTTCCGCGCAAGAAACGCGCAAACTGGCCGCTGACCTGGGCCGTGAACTGGCCGGAGTGGGCATCAACCTGAATTTCGCCCCATCCCTGGACCTGGATTTTCCCCATAGCCCGGCCATAGGCTCGCTGGACCGCGCCTTCAGCCCTGACCCGCATCTGACCGC
This sequence comes from Deltaproteobacteria bacterium, assembly GCA_031280335.1. Lineage (GTDB taxonomy): Bacteria > Desulfobacterota > Desulfovibrionia > Desulfovibrionales > Desulfovibrionaceae > WRHT01. The sequence continues at coordinate 2,977 of JAITGZ010000087.1, forward strand.
CCGCCAAGCCCTGGCCTTTATGCGCGGCCTGAACGACGCGGGCGTCATCGCCTGCTTCAAGCACTTTCCCGGACACGGCAGCGCCACGTCCGACACCCACATGGGCACAACCGATATCACCGCCTCATGGCAAACGCACGAGCTGGAACCATACCGCAAACTCCTGGGACTGCCCGGCCGCTACGCTGTCATGGCCGCCCACGTCTTTCACCGCGAACTCGACCCCCAATACCCCGCCAGCCTCTCACCCCGCATCATCCAAAACCTGCTGCGCGCCCAACTGGGCTGGCAAGGCGTGGTCTTTAGCGACGACCTGCAAATGGGGGCCATACAAAAAAACTACCCCCTGCGCGAGGCCCTGCTCCTGGGACTGCGGGCCGGAGTGGATGTGTTCATTCTGGGCAACAACCAGGGCGAATACCAGCCTAATTTGGGCGAAGAGGCACACCGCGCCCTGCTGGACATATACCGCCAAGGACTGCTCCACCCGGAGCGCCTGCAAGAATCATTTAAACGCATTATGAAATTGAAAACAGAAGAATAATATTGGGGAAAGTTATTTTTTTGGGGAGGGAACCCCAAGGTGCCGCCCCTTGAGGTTCCCTCCCCAAACCCCTCC
>JAITGZ010000137.1 GCA_031280335.1 Deltaproteobacteria bacterium
GGATCGCCAGACCCTTCTGGCCGGGGCGCTTTGTCACGATCTGGGCAAGCTGCGTGAACTCAGCTCCGGCTTGTTGCAGGACTATACCACCAGCGGCAGGCTCATTGGGCACATCACCCTGGGGCTGGAGCTGCTCGCGCCCTTTTTGCGCGCCGGCGGGCTTGAATCGCACCTGGTCGAGCATCTGAAGCATTTGGTGCTGAGTCATCACGGCTGCCTGGAGTTCGGTTCGCCCTGTCTGCCGGCCACGGCCGAGGCCCTGGCCCTGCATTTTGCGGATAATCTGGATGCCAAGATGAACCAGGTGGCCGGGGCGCTGGAGGCGCTGCCGGAGGGAGGAGAAGGCTGGAGCGGCTTTGAGCCTGGGCTGGACCGCCGTTTATACCGGCCCCTGCCCACGCCGGGCAAGGAACCTGCCGGGGCCGCCAGAGCCGGGTTGGGACCGGAAAGACAGGATAGGCAATGTTCATTGCTTTTGAAGGAATAGAAGGAGCGGGCAAGGGCACGGCGGCCGGCCGGACGGCGGGCTGGCTTGCCTCCCTGGGACGGGAGGTCTCGCTCACCCGTGAACCCGGCGGGAGCGAACTGGGGCTGGCCTTGCGCGCCCTGCTGCTGGACATGAAGAACAGCGGCATCAGCCCGGAGACGGAGCTTTTTTTATATCTGGCGGATCGCGCTCAGCACGTGCGCCAGGTGATTCGTCCCGCCCTGGAGCAGGGCAGGGTGGTGCTTTGCGATCGCTTCGCCTGTTCCAATCTGGCTTATCAGGGCTATGGACGGGGCATGGATCTGGATATGCTGCGCCGTTTGAACGATTGGGCCGTGGGCGGACTTTGGCCTGACCTGACCCTGGTGCTGGATTTGGAACCCGCGGTGGGATTGGAGCGGGCCAAAAGGCGCAACCGCTTTTTGGGCCTGGAACAAAAAGAAGGGCGCTTTGAAGCGGAAGACCTGGCTTTTCATACCAGGGTACGCGAGGGATACAGGGAATTGAGCCGGGAGCGGCCGGATCGGGTGCGGCTGGTGGATGCGTCCGGCGGAGAAGAAGATGTCTTCAAGCGGATAAAAACCCTGCTTCTCCCCATGTTCAGCCAGGGCTTCACGCCTTGCGCCCCGCCGGGGTCTCAAACCACAAAGGAATTGGTGGATGAAACTTGATGTGTTGAAATATCCGGACGCGCGTCTGCGTCTGAAGAGCGCGCCGGTGGAAAGAATTACAGAAGAAATATGCCGCCTGGCTGAAGATATGGTCGAAACCATGTATGCCGAAGACGGCATCGGTCTGGCCGCGCCGCAGGTGGGCCGGCCTCTGCGCCTGGTGGTTGTGGATTTGAGCGGACCTTCCCGCCGGGAGGCGGCCACGGTATATGTCAATCCCGAATTGGAGATTTTGGGCGAGGAGACGCAGGAGTCCGAAGAAGGCTGCCTTTCGGTGCCGGATTTGCGGGCCGTGGTCAAGCGCGGGGCCAGGGTGCGGATAAAGGCTCTGAACTTGCGGGGAGAAGAACTTGTGGAAGAAGCGGACGGCGTCAGGGCCATCTGTCTGCAACATGAATGCGAACACCTGGAAGGCAGGCTGTTTTTGGATCGGTTGAGCCGTCTCAAGCGCAATTTATACAATATCAAACGTAAAAAAATTTTGACAGGGGATGACGCTTGAAGCTTGTTTTCATGGGGACGCCGGAGTTTGCCGCCGCCTCCCTTAGATCCCTGCTGGATTTTCAGGCGGCGCGCGTGCTGGCGGTGTACTGCCAGCCGGATCGTCCCGCCGGGCGCGGCAAGGCCACGCATCCGGGGCCGGTCAAGCGTCTGGCCCTGGATCGCGGCCTGCCGGTGCGCCAGCCGCAGCACTTTAAGACGGACGCGGAGGTGGAAGCCCTGGCCTCCCTGGGGGCGGATATTTTTGTGGTGGCGGCCTACGGGCTGATTCTGCCCCAGGCGGTGCTGGACATCCCCCCCCTGGGCGCGCTCAACGTGCATGCCTCCCTCCTGCCGGAACTGCGCGGGGCCGCGCCCATCCAGCGGGCCGTCATCTCCGGCGCGCAGCGCACCGGCATAAGCATCATGCGTATGGAACTCAGGCTGGACAGCGGCCCGGTGCTGCTACAGCGCGCTCTGGGTATAGGTTTTGCGCAGAGCGCCGGGGAACTGCATGATGAACTGGCCCTGCTGGGCGGCAAACTGCTCACGGAGGCTTTGGCGCGCCTTGGCCAGGGCGGACTTGCCGCCATACCCCAGGATGAGGCCAGGGCCACCTACGCCCCCAAACTGGAAAAAAACGAAGGATTGCTGGATTTCAGGCAGCCCGGCCGGGTGGTGCATAATCTGGTCCGGGGGGTTACCCCCTGGCCGGGGGCGCGCCTGCGTCTGGTATCTTTGGACGAACCGGACCGGCCGCCCCTTTCCGTCATAGTGCGCAAAGGCCGTCCCCTGGAGGGGGAAGAGGAGCGCGCCCTGGCCGCGCGGGTTGGAGCCGGGGCGGTTTTGCCCCTGCGGGAAGGCCTTTTGCCCGTGGCCTGCGCTGACGGCCTCTACGCCGTGGAGCGTCTTAAGCCCGACAATGGCCGGGAAATGGCGGCAACGGATTTTGCCGGCGGCTATCTTAAGTCCGGACGCTGGTTGGCGCTTGCGCCGCCGCTGCGGTAAGGAAATGCCGGGGCGCAAAAGCGAAACCGGACTTCGCTTCCGCAAACAGGGAAACGAAGTCCGGCTGAAAATGTGCCAAAATTGCGGGGATGCCTAGTCCGTGAGGCAGGAGGCCAGTTGTTCGACTTCCTCAAGGGACAAGCCGGTACTTTGGGCAACAAGCTCAACGGACAACTTTGCTTGCAGCAGGTTCCGTGAGAGAGATACTCCCCAAAATTCGGACAGGTGTGTAAGCTACCCCTGAACGAAAGGAGTCACCGATAGCGGAGCATTGGCCCGATACCGCGCCGGACAAGCTACCCCTGAACGAAAGGAGTCACCTCATGTCAACGCGGAAAAATCATTCCCCTGCCTTCAAGGACAAAGTGGCCTTGGCCGCTCTTTCCGGCGCAAAAACCATTACGGAATTGAGCAGTGAATTCGGCGTGCATCAAACGCTGATCCACCGATGGGTCAAACAGCTCAGGGAATCGGCTGCGGGTGTTTTTGCCGGCGAGGTCAAGACAGAAGAGGCCAAAAGGGAGAAACAACTCCAGGTGTTGCACGCCAAAATCGGGCAGCTTACCGTGGAGCGGGATTTTTTGGCCGATGCCTGGGGGAAGCTATGAGCGTGTCCCGCAGGCAAAGCATGGTCTGTGCGGATCATGCGAAGCTCAGCATTGTCCGGCAGTGTGTCTTGCTCGACGTCTCCCGGTCTGGTCTGTACTACACGACCAAGGGAGAATCGGCCTTTACGCTGACCCTGATGCAGGAAATCGACCGGGCCTTTACCGAGTGGCCCTTTTTGGGCGTGCGCCAGATGCGCGATTATCTGGTGCTGCTCGGGTATAGCGTGGGGATAAAACGGGTTCGGCGTCTCATGCGGCTGATGGGTCTTGAGCCCATATACCAGAAACCGCGTACCAGCATTCCGCGCCCAGGGCACAAGCGGTATCCGTATCTTTTGCGCGATTTGGCCATCATCCGACCCAACCAGGTCTGGTGTGCGGATATCACCTACATTCCCATGCGCAAAGGTTTTTTGTACTTGGTGGCGATTATGGACTGGCGCAGCCGCAAAGTCTTGTCCTGGCGGCTATCCAACACTATGGACACGGATTTTTGCGTCTGCGCCCTGGAAGAAGCCTTGGCGAAATACGGCAAGCCCGATATCTTCAACACCGATCAGGGCAGCCAGTTTACCAGCGTTGCCTTTACCAACGTCCTGCGGGAGAACGGTATCCGCATCTCCATGGACGGACGGGGCCGCTGGCTGGACAACGTCTTCATCGAACGCCTCTGGCGAAGCCTCAAATACGAGAATGTTTATCTGCACGCCTACGAGACAGGCCCGGAAGCCCGTGCGGGAATCGGAAAATGGATCGATTTTTACAACCGACAAAGGCCCCACACAGTCTCGGGGGATTACCGCCGAACTGGTGCTATGACCAAGGACTTTTAAAGGCAGCCTGATAAGGGGAAAGGCAAGCTAAGAAATCGTTAAAACCTGTCCGAACTATGGGGACCACCT
>JAITGZ010000155.1 GCA_031280335.1 Deltaproteobacteria bacterium
CGAATCGGATGTACAAATTGTCATGGCGGTCCTGTTGTTAGATTGTAGTGTAAGTGACTAAAATCTATCATAAAACAACAGAAACCGCCATTCTTTTATGCAATATCCGGGTTAGCCCGGATATTTCATGAGCAAGCTCGAAGCTGGAATGCCCTAATTGTATGTCTGGACGCTGTCTTGATTTTTTTGCTTGACTGTATGTTGATTTTGCGGGAATAAGTACCAAGCCGGGGGCCGAAAGCGGCTTTTTCGGCTAACGGAGCAGTAGTTAAGCTGGTTATAACGCCGGCCTGTCACGCCGGAGGCCGGGGGTTCAAGTCCCCTCTGCTCCGCCAGAATAGAATCTCACAAAGCCCCGCAAGGTCTAAAAAGCCAAGCGGGGCTTAGGTCTTATGTGATTCATAAGTCTCTAGAGCAATTCAACTTTGAGACTAAACATTGTGGGGCGATAGCCCCAGCAATGTGCGATCTCAGATTCAAAATGATTTAGGCCTGTTCGTCCGCCACAGCGCCCTGCTCGCGCAGGAGCAGATCCAGTAGAATTTCGCGCAGGCTCTGCCAATCATTGGGTCTAGCTCTGCCTGTGGCCTCCTGTAGAATATCGGCCTGGCGCTCCAAGGCTATGGCTTCCGTACCCAGCAGGCCGGCCCTGGCTTGGTAATTTTCCCGCACTCCGTCCAACATCCCGGATAAGGCCCCCAGCTCGCCCGCTGTAACATCCAGATTGCCCGCAGCTAGATCCGTACTGCTGGTAAAGTGATTTTTATAAAGGCTCAGGTCATACAAGGTAATTTCACTACTGGAATTGCCGGATTGCAGCTCCAATTTGCCCACCGCTCCGGCCGGACGCACCCGTTCATCCCAGCCTTGGCTGTCCAGAATTTTCAGGCCGTTGAAAGATGTGTTCTCAATGGAAGAAGAAACGCTTGCGCTCAGGTCGTCATATTCCGCCTCAAGCTGGCTGGCATTGGGTGGGCTTAAGCGCATTGCTTCCACAATTTCCCTCATCCTGGTTATTTTGGCTGAAATATCCCCCAAAGCGGCGTCCCCACTTTGCAATAAGGTCTTGCCCTGCTCCAGATTTTTTGAACCTTGACGCAGCATGGGCACATCGCTACGCAAAAGCCCTGTCAGGGCATCCTGCATCATTTCCCGTCCGCTGCGTCTAGTTGCCCTGGGCTGACCAAGAATGAACTCGTTCAGGCTTAACCCGTTCATGTAGGACATGCCCACAAGCTGGTTCAGCATTTGCCCGCGCAACAGATTTAGCGAATATTCCGCCAGGATGTCGTAATCCGCCATGAATTTTCAAGCTCCTTCCGTCCTGTATATTCTTTTCGGGTGAAAGGAATAACGCTTAAGAGCAAGCTTTTGATATTTTATCGGGGGCTTTTACCCGGTACATCTCCAGTCGATTAAGTCATTCTGGATAAATATCTTCCATTTCTTTTCTGAAGGAGGCAAAGCGCCCTTCTTCTATGGCCAGGCGGGCCAGGCGCATAAAATCCATGAAATAGTTCAGATTATGCAAAGAGTTCAGGCGAAAGGCCAGGAGTTCTCCGGCGACATAAAGATGGCGCAGATAGGCCTTGGAAAAGCTGCGGCAGGTATAGCAGGAGCATGCCGGGTCCAGAGGTGAGTCGTCTTCGGCATAAGTCTGGTTTTTGATGTTGATTTTGCCGTGCGAGGTGTACAGAGTTCCATTACGGGCATTGCGCGTGGGCAATACACAGTCGAACATGTCCACCCCCACTCCCATGCCGGCCAAGAGGTCACGCGGCGCGCCCACGCCCATGAGATAGCGCGGCTTGTCCCACGGTAACAGCGGCGCGGTCTGTTCCAGCAGACTGTGCATGAGTCCCCTGGGTTCGCCCACAGAAAGTCCGCCTATGGCAAAACCGTCAAAATCCAGCCCACCCAGTTCTTCCACCGATGCGCGGCGCAGATCTGCGGCAAAGCCGCCCTGGGTAATGGCAAAAAGCATGTGCGGACTCCGCCCGCTCGGCAGGGCCGCACGGGCGCGGGCAGCCCAGCGGGTGGTCAAGGCCGTGGATTTGGCGGTGTAGGCGTAATCCGCCCCGTAAGATACGCATTCATCCAGGGGCATGATTATGTCGGAGCCAAGATTGAGCTGGATCTGTATAACTTTTTCCGGGGTAAAAATATGTTTGGATCCGTTCAGATGTGAGCGAAATTCCACCCCTTCCTCGCTGATCTTGCGCAGGCCGGGCAGGGAGAATACCTGGAAACCGCCGCTGTCCGTTAAAATCGGCTTGGGCCACGCCATAAAGTGGTGCAATCCACCCCGGCGGGCGATCAATTCGTCCCCTGGGCGCAGATGCAGATGATAGGCATTGCCCAAAATAATTTCCGCGTCCAGAGCCAAAAGATCATCAGGGGCCACAGCTTTGACACTGCCCACTGTACCCACGGGCATGAATACGGGCGTTTGCACCGTCCCGTGGGAGGTATACAACTCGGCGCGCCTAGCTTGGCCATCGACCTTCAGCAGACGGAAGCGGCAGGAAGGGGCGCTATCTTGAGAAGCGAAATGAGCCATGACTGAGGCAGCCTTGTTCACTGTCCCAATAGGGCCTGGTGCAGAGGTAACACGAGAAAATACACCATTATATACAGTGAAATGACCAGCAATACCATACAAACAGCACGCTTTACCATCATGGTTCTAAAGCTTGGCCGCGCCGTATCGCCGCCCCCGTCTTTGCCTTCTTCCCGTAAGTTCATGGCTCGCTGGTTCAGGGTAAAAACGGCGGCCATGCCTACAAAAACACATGGCATGAGCAGCCAGCCCAGGTTATTTTTAGATGGACCCAGCGCCAGGTAAAGCAGTCCTAAAAAAAGGTAGAAACCCACGGCAAAGGCCGTGCGCAGCATCCGCTCCCCGTCATGTTTAAGGAATCCGGCCAGGACGCTCTTCGGCCCTAAAAGTTTTTTGATCAAGGCATAGCGCGGTTCTCCGATGTAACGATCCCGCAGCTCGCCCAAAAAAAGCAGTAGCGCGCCCAAAACGCTCAAATAAATAAAAGGCAGACACACCAGGAAAGCCGCAGGCATTTTGGGGATGCGCCCGAACCAGAGCGAGGCCGTAAGCACGAAAATAATACTGTACAGGGCGGACCATAAATCCCTGAAGCGTATGTAGGTCAAAAACGCTTTACAGGCCGCCCATTGCGCGGTCATGAATTTTTTTGCCCCGATTTCTTTTTGCATAGCCCACCTGTTTTTGGCAAAACACGCCGTCCGCTGAATATAATGCATAAGAAGGCCACAGCTCAACGGTTTTTTGGGGGAGCTATCGTGTTTTTGCCGGGCATGACCCATGTTTAAAAACGGCTGTTTCAGTCTTGGGCGGGTCCCAACGGCTTCACCCAAGGGGGCAGCAAAGAGAAGGCGGCACCCGGCGAACATGCCCCTTTCTTATTCCCCCAGCGGGGTTCGGGGCGGAGTCCCGAATTAATCAGTGTGTACTTAAACTGCCCTAATCAGTCGGCAGCATGGACCGGGTCGTTCTTACGGCAATACCGGCGGTGGTGGCGTTGTGCAGCAGGGCGGAAATTCCGGGGGTGAGCAAACCGAGCATGCCGCCGGCGAGAAAGATGCTGTTGCAGAGCAGTGAAGATCGCAGGTTGCCGCGTATGCGCGCCAGGGTCAGGCGGGACAGACGACGCGCTAGGAGCAATCCTTCGAGATTTCCGTTGGTCAGTACAATGTCGGCCACCTCCCTGGCTATATCCGCCCCTTCGGACATGGATAAACCCACATCGGCGCAAGATAGCGCCTGGGCATCGTTAATGCCGTCACCCACCATAAGCGTTTTACAGCCCTGTTTTTTTAGTTCCGTGATACAGGCGGCTTTGTCGGCCGGCAACAGACCAGCCCTGTATTCATTGATGCCGACGCGGGCGGCAATGTGGGCGGCGGTCTGTTCTCCATCTCCGGTGAGCATCAGAATGCGTTCAACCCCGTCCCGGCGCAGGGCGGCAACCACTGCGGCGGCGTTTTCACGCAGCTCGTCTTCAATCATAATCAAGCCCGCCAGCTCTCCGCCCACAGCCAGATAAAGAATGGAACGCCCCTGGTCGGCACCTTCCTGCGCCTTGCGCCGCTGTTCCTCGCTCGCAGGTATGCCTTCGTCTTCAAACATAAAATGTCCGCTGCCCACCAGCACGCGTTTGCCGCGCCAAGTGGAAGCTATGCCATGGGCGACAATGTAATCCACTTTGGCGTGTTCTTCTCTGTGGCGCAGCCCTTCTTTTTCCGCCGCATGCACGACAGCCCGGCCTACAGGATGCGCGAAATGCTCTTCAAGACAGGCGGCCAAGCGCAGCACACAGTCGCGCTCGTGTTCGCCAAAGGCCACTACATCGGCCACAACGGGGCGTGCTTGGGTGAGGGTGCCGGTTTTGTCGAAAATCACGGTATCGGCTTCAGCCACATCTTCCAGAAATTTTCCGCCCTTAATCAATATACCGTGTTCAGCCCCTTCGCGCATGGCGGTGAATATGGTCAGAGGAGTTGCCAGGCGCACGGCGCAGGAGTAATCCACCAACAGCACGGACCCGGCCCTGGCCGGATCGTGCGAAAGGGCGTAAACCAAAGCGCTGAGTAAAAAATTGTAAGGTACTATGACATCCGCCATACGCTCATAACGGGCTTGCAAGGCGGATTTGGCGGCCTCGGAGCTTTCCAGCGCCCGCAACACGGCCTGAATGCGCGTATTTTCGCCCACACGCGTGGCGGCGACGACGATTTCACCCTCTTCCAGAACAGTACCGGCGTAAACGGTGTGCCCCGCGCTTTTCCTTGCCGGCAGAGCCTCTCCAGTCATGGAGGATTGATTGACCAGACCCTCGCCCTCGGCCACGGTCCCATCCACCGGCAGGGCCGCTCCAGCCCGCACGACAATCAGATCGCCGGGACGCGCCTGAGCCAGAGGAACGCTTTGTTCCACCCCGTCCTTACGCACCCAGACACGGCTTATGTTCAAAGCCAGACTGTCGGCCAGACTCGCTCGCGACTTTTTGCGCGCCTTGTCCGCCAGGTATTCGCCCAAGGCAAAGAAAAAGGTAATGGAGGACAGGGATTTGAAATCACGACGCAACAGGCAGACCAACAGGGCCGCTCCGTCCAGGACATCCAGATTGATCCGTCCGCTGCCAAGGGTTTTCAGTGCCCTGAGCATATAAGGCAGGGCGCGTAAAACGGCGCACGTCCACACCAGCGGGCGGGGGTAAAACCAGCTGCGCATCCTGGCCGGAATAGGGCTGGCCGGGCCTTCAGACGATACCGCCAGAGTACGTCCGGCATCTTTACGGCCGCCGCTTCTCGGCCGTTCGTCCGCCGCGCCGCCGCTAAGTAACAGTATATTTAGAACCGAGGCGCGCACAGCGGGGTCGGAATAGAGGATAAGCACACTTCCAGTGCCGGCGGAGAATTTAATTTCAAGATTGTTCACGGGCGGTTTGAAGGAGGGAAGCGCGGCAGGCAAGCGTACCCTGCCTGTGGGGCGCAGCCGCATGCGCCCAGGTGAATCATGTACAAGACGGTAGTGCCGCAACAGGCCGGAAACAACCTGAAGCGGCATACCCAAAGACATGAGGCATGGATCCGACAGAGCCTCCATAGAACAAAACCCGCGTCTCCGCGTCAGCGCGCCTCAGCCTTACGCCGGGCTTGTTCGTGGCGCGCTTCCGCCGCTATATCTTCCATGTTTTCCTTGGCCGTGTCCATGACGGTAGCTGCTTTGTCTTTAAGATCCATGCCGTGGCTCATAATATCGGCCGCAGCCTTTTTCAGATCAATGCCTCCGCGCGAGATCAAGGCGGCACCCACGGCACCGACCACAACGCCGACGCCCACCGCCAAGCCGTACTTCCAAAATTCGTTCGCCATAGTATGCTGCTCCTTACGTTATTTATGTCCATACCGCTGTATTCAGAGCGGCGTGACGTGGAAAAAGGCATAAACCACCCGGCAGGAAGCCGCAAGCCAATCTCTGCTGCGAGATTGGCCCGGATAGGCATACTTTTTTGAGCAAGCAAAACCGATATGGAGTGAAATTGCTTTAAAAAACGGACCTACCCGAAGATTATGGACGTAACCTATAGAAAATGAAATCCAATGTCAATGGTGGTTTTACGGCAAATCAAAGCATTCCTACTTTGAGATTGCGTATATTATTTGGGCTATGAAATGGGCATGTTTGCCGGGTGCCGCCTTATCCTTGCTGCCCTTGGCATAACGGCAAGGCCCAAGTCCCCTCCGGGGGAGTGATTTCCCCAAGAGATACCTTTTGAACGGGTTCAGGAGGGGAGGGGTTCCTCTCCAAAGACCATAACGAGACAGACGGGTTAGGGCACCCTTGAAAAAACCGGAAAAATCAAAATCAATCAATGGCGGTCTAGAAATCTCCGAAGGGAACTTAAAACGCGCATCAACTGGAACATTATTACGACTCCCCCAAATGAGACTAAGAGGATTAACAGCGCCAGAAGTTCTAATCCCTGATTTGATGGAACGTTCAAGATTATGCTCCTTTGTTTTTTTGAATAATCTCAAAGTTTTGAAACGCTCTAAAAGCGGAAGGTCAAACCCATGCTTATTTCCGGATGAAAACGGAGCAGTTTGGATATTTTTTTGAAATCGTTCATTTTTTGATCAATGGCTTGCTGGTATTGGGAGTGCAGAGGGTGGGTGGGGTCGGCAATGGGGCCGCTCACTCCATAATCGGATTTGAGTTTGGCGTAGAGCAAACCCAAGCTGAAATCCATGGAAAGGCCGAAACTAGTGCCTGGATCCATACCCCAGCCCACGCCAAGGTAAGGGGCGAATTTATTCCGGGAGACATGGATTTTTTCCTGTCCGACATCAGCGGCATTGAAACTGTGATCTCCAATGCGGATAGCTCCGTTGGGGGTGCCGGTGATGCGTGTTTCCCAATCATAGTAATAAGCTCCGGCAGTCAGGCGGAAACCTCCCATGAAAGGGTGAAAATCCAAAAGCAGTCCGGCGGTCAGGGCGTTTTTTACATCAAGGTCATAGTCGGCATTTTGGATAAAGCCACCGGAAAGAGATTTGAGCATTCTATCCTTGAGGCTCAGACGTTTGTCCGGGTTATGGGAAAGGTCAATGTGGGAAGAAAGGGTGGATAAGGGCAAAAAGTTGGCGTTGGCGCGCAGCTTGAACAGGCTGTTTATGCTGTATCCGGCCTCTACTCCCAGGCCGAGGGATCCTATTTTGGCTCCGGCTGAGAAGGGTGTGCCCAGGGCTGATGCGGAAAGAACGAAATACAGGCCGAGAGCCAGCCCAAGGGTAAAAAAAGGATTTTTGCGCATATTTTGCCTCTTCTTAATTTTATGCCAGTCTCTTGCCAGAAACGTTCACATGGTTCGGGATGATCTCATCCAGGGTGAGTTCCTTCTTTGCTGTTGTACAAGGCTTAATGCAAGGGGGCAACCCGAATGATGTACAATCTTAAAGTTAAAATGTTTCAATTTGCTTGAGCGCTGATCTGTTGAAAAACCTCAAGATATTTTTGGAGCATAATTTGTTCGCTGTGGGCGGCAAGACTTTTTTTGCCCCCTCTGGACAATTTGTCGCGCAGTTTTTTGTCCAGAGCCAAGGTATGCATCAATTCGGCCAGATGACCAGGATCGGCGCTTCTGAAACAGCGCCCATTGGAGCCATCGTTTACCAACTCAAGGTGCAGAGGGATATCCGAGCAAAGCACGGCCAGACCGCCGGCCCAACCTTCCTTGACGGCCAAGCCGCTGCCTTCATTCACTTCCGCCGGGGCAATCAGTATATCTCCGTCTCGCAGAATGTCCGCGCAATTGTCCGGCCCCAGAATAGCCAGGCGTCCATCCGCCGCCAGCTCTTTGGCCAGAGCCAGCAGGTTTTCGAATTGTGAGCCGCCTCCGGCTATGCGTAGTTCCCAGGATGGCATATCCGTAAATTGGTATAAGGACGGCAAGGCACGTATGAGGCATTCATAGCCCCGCCTGGGTTCCAGACTATCACTGCATACAAAAACAATCTTGCTGTCTTTGGGTGTTCTGCGCGCCCGGCGCTTAGGATCTGGTTCTTGGCCGTTGCCCGCCACGTGCAAGACGGCTTCGGCAAAACCATCGTCCGCCAAAGCTTTGGCTGCTGTCTCAGAGCCGGTGACCACAGCGTCAATACGATGGAAGTGTTCCATTGATTTTTTGAGGCGGGGGGGGGTTGGGTTTAATGTGGAATAAACCAGTTTGATGTGTTTCTTCCGTTCCGCCAAGCGCAAGGCCAAGTCCAGGGATTCCTGATCAAAACTAAGCAGTATGCGGTTGTGGGAGCGCATCTTCCAGTGAAGTTTAAGATAGGTCATGAGCTTGCCCGGAGCGCTTTCAGGCCAGATCAGGCAAGACATGCCCGCACGCTGGGCAAAATCCGCTAAAGTGGAATTTTCATGGCACAAGAGCTCCGTTTCCATTTCCGGAAGAGAGCGGAATAGTTGAATCAACCGCTCCATATGCTGTTTTTTTTCCCGGTCAGATTGGCCGAGTTCCATTAATAGTACACGCATATGCATTGATTCGGATATGCCTTTGACGTCATTCGGTACCATGTGGGATGAGAAACCTCTGGGAATCAATTATTAAGGAATTTCCTTTTAACTGAAAACGCGAACTTTTTCCACTCCTCAATCTCGATCTGCTCCGGCGGATTTATTTATTGAACTTCTGTGGGAGCATGACCTCAAATTGTACAAAAAGCGCATGAGATCGAGCGTCTGTTTCGCGGGATCAAAGGTTTTAGAGCAATTTCAAAGCGAAATGGCTCTGGCGGCGGGGTTCGCGCAGCGCCGCCGCCGGGCGGGGATAGCGCTTGATTTACCTCCTGATTTAATTTAGCATAAGTGGACATGAGCCAGACTAATACTGCTTCGCCCTCTTTGCCCAATGCCAAAGACCTGGATGTCCTGCGTGTACGTTTTTGCGCCACGGATTTGAGCCATCCCGGCATAGCTTCCCTGTTCAATTACGTGCTGCAAAAACTGCCCGCTGAAGGCCAAAAGGCGCATCACCACAACAGTAAAGTTACGCCCCCCAGCGAAATTATACCCCTTGACCCCATCAACATCGTGCAGATGGAGGTACGCCTGCCCCCCTTGCCCGCCGTGCTGGGGGAGTTGCAGGAGGTTACCAACAAACCGTATGCTTCCGCTTCGGATGTGGGCGCTGTGGTGGGCAAGGACCCCAGCTTGACCGCGTGGCTGCTCAAATTGGTGAACAGCCCTTTCTTCGGTTTTTCCAATAAAGTGGATACGGTTACTCGCGGCATCGCCCTGTTGGGCATTGAACAGTTCAAAACCATGGCCATGAGCAGCATGATCCATTCTTTGAGCAATCAAGTTCCGCCCAACATCATTGATCTGGATGCCTTCTGGCGACACAGCGTGGGCACAGGGCTCGCCGCCCAGGCGATCTGGAAGATGCTTGGCCGCGACGAGCCGGAACGTCTTTTTGTCTCCGGTCTGTTGCATGACTGCGGCATACTGGCCTTGGCTTACGCCGCACCCAAGACTTTTGTGGCTCTGGAGCAGGCGGTCAGGTCCGCCGGTGCCAAACACCGCCACCAGGTGGAGCAGGAGTTGCTTTCTTTTGATCATGCCCGCTTGGGGGGTATGCTGCTGCACCGCTGGAATATGCCCCTTAGCCTAGTCATGTCCGTCTTACGCCACCATCAGGTGGAGTCCCCGGATCGCTATACGGAAGCGGCGGTGGTGCATCTGGCCGATGTTGTGTCCAGGGCTGTGGCCGGCGATACTGACCAGGATATAGTCCCGCCTCTGGAGCCGGAAGTATGGAAATTTTTGGGACTGAAAGGGGCCAATCTGGTTTTTGTGGCCGATGCCATGCTGGAAAGGCTGAATGAACTCTGTGATATGTTGCGGGGCTAATCTTCCAGGGTTCCACGCAGGGTGGCGCAACTTTCGATTCCCCATTCATCCATCAAAGAGGCAAGCTCCCCCGGCAGGCTGAAAATTCTGTCCGGCGCGGCGAAGTTGGCCGTGCCTATCTGTACGGCCCAGGCTCCGGCAAGGATGAATTCCAGAATATCCTCCGCTGTGTTGATTCCTCCTATGCCTATAACTGGGATGCGCACGGCCCGCGCCGTCTGCCAGACGCAACGCAAGGCCACCGGCTTGATGGCCGCGCCGGAAAGCCCGCCGATGATTTTGGCCAGGCGCGGCTTGCGGCTGCGTGCGTCCACCGCCATACCGGACAGGGTGTTGATGCAGGAGAGTACATCCGCCCCGCCATCCGCGCAGGCTTTGGCTATTTCGGTTATATCCGTCACATTGGGGGTGAGTTTGACGATCACCGGCAAAGACCCGGCCCGTTTCTTTACCGCCTCGGTTACCCCGGCTGCGGCCCTGGGGTCCTGCCCGAAAAGCAGACCGCCTGCCGCCACATTGGGGCAGGAAATATTGACCTCCAGGGCGGCCAGGCCGGGCGCGGCGCTGAGCAGACCGGCCAGTTCGGCGAAATCCTGCGGATTGTGGGCGTAAATGTTGGCGATAACCTGGGTTTTCGTTGTCGGCAACAGAGGGAGGATATCGCGTATAAAGCTTTCCGCTCCGCAGTTTTGCAGACCTATGGAGTTGAGCATGCCTCCCACGGTCTCCGTAATGCGCGGCATGGGATTGCCGGGCATGGGCCGCAGAGAAAGGCCCTTGGCCGCAAAACCGCCCAGCAGGGAAAGATCTCCATAAGGCATAAATTCCATCCCGTAGCCAAAGGTGCCAGATGCCGCTATGATCGGATTGCGCAGGATCAGCTCCCCCCCGGACCAGGGCAGCTTTACGCCCAGTTTTTCGTCTTTCATCCGGCCTCCGTCAAATCAACGGCGTCCGCCCAAAAGACCGGCCCGCAACGGCAGCTTGATACGGGAAGTCCCTGATGAAATTCAGGCGGCGGCGCATGTTTTGCCCCTTGCCCCCCAGTCTGTTCCGGCAGGGTTTTGACCACGCAGCCCAGGCAGGCCCCTACGCCGCAAGCCATGCTGTTTTCCAAAGAAATCTGCGTTTCCACCCCATGGCATATGGCCCAGGATTGCACCGTCCGCAAAAAAGGTGTGGGACCGCAGGCCAGGGTCAGGCCACCCTGCCGCGCTTGTTCCTCCATCTCTGCTTGCGTCCTGCGCAAAAAAGCCGTCCGGTCTTCAGGGGTTCTTTCCATAAAATGCTCCGCCCGGATCAGATTGCGCACAAGGGCGTAAGGGTAACAATCCAAAGGCATTCTGTGCCCGAACAGCAGGCGCAGATCTCCGGCGGCGGAGTGACGCTCGGCGTAGCTCCAAAAAGGAGCCAGTCCCATGCCCCCGGCCAGAAGCAGCACAGATTTGTCTGGAGCAAAAACAAAACCCCGACCCAGAGGGCCGGTTACCCGCACTTTGTCCCCTGGGCGCAGCCCGGCCAGCCTGGCCGTGCCCCGCCCCGCCACCTGAAAAAAAACGCCCAGTTCTCCATTTCTGGCCTGAAAAATGGAAAAGGGTCT
>JAITGZ010000214.1 GCA_031280335.1 Deltaproteobacteria bacterium
TGGACTTTAGTCCGGTCTACTCGTGGGTCTGGCAATTCCCGAAAAATCATGAGCGCTATTTTTTGAGGTGTTTTCATGCCTCCTGTTTATAGACTTTTTTTAGATGCGTCAGCCCTGCCTCATCCGGGGGGAATCATTCCCCCCGTACCCCCTCGACAAGGGGGTTAAAGCCGCAGCAGGCGGCTTTAACCCCAACTTGAACGGGTTCAGGAGGGTGGGGTTCCCTCCCCAAGTTTATTGTCCTCCCCCGGCACCGGAGGCGTAATAATTCATCAGGCAGCCGGCCAGGAGTATTTCTTTTTCTTCTTCGGTCAGGGGATCCAGGCGCAGGCGCAGGGGCAGGCTTTGCCCTGCGCGCAGCAGGTAGGCGGGCAGTTCCGCCAGTCCCAGGCGCACGGCTTGGCGCGTGTTGGGTATATAGAGGCGGTCTCCGGGGGCCGGTTTGTGCGCGGCCCAGTCTTCCAGGCGCAGGGGGAGCAAGCCCCAGTTGATCAGGTTGCTGCGGTAGCGCTTGGTGGCGTACTCCTGGGCCAGGTTGGCCCAGCCGCCCAGAATTTTCTGACAGGAGGCGGCCTGTTCGCGGGCCGATCCGTCGCCGGGGCGCAGGGCGAAGATGAGGCTGCCCAGGCCGAGGGAGCGCAAGGGGGCGGCGGCGTCTTGTTCCGGTTCAGCCGGGAGCAGGCCGTTTTGGCGCAGGGGTTCTGTTTCCGCCCACAGGGCGTCGGGCGGGGCTGCGCCGGGGGCGAGGTTTTGCCTGGTTTCTTCCAGATGCTGGATGGCTTTGGCCCGGCCCAGGTAGGCCGGGTCTTTGCGAAAGAGGGTGAATTCGGCCAGACGCCGGGGGTTGGAGCGGTATGAAGAGGTTTCGCCCGAAGGGATAAGCTCGTCTGTGGTAGTTACCGGGTCATAAATGGCCGAGGCCACGGTGAGGAGCAGGTTTTCCGGCAGGGGGGAGAGGGGCGGCCAGTCGGCTATGTTGGGTCCGAGGACGAGTTGCGTCCCGGCATCGCCTCCGGGTTTGCCCTGCCAGCCGCGGTAAACCATGCGCGCATAGACGCCCTGGTCAAAGGTGTAATGTTCTTCCAGGCCGCCGTCTTCCGCCGGAAAGTCGATTTGGTCGGCGGCGGTGAGCGCGCCGCCGTTCATGACCGTGGCCGCGATGGAGCGGGCGTCCATCAGGGCGGCGAAGGCCATTTGCCCGCCGGCGGGCAGCGACCCTTCCCGGTTGGGGAAATTGCGCGTGGCGTGGCGGATGGAAAAGCCGTTATGCCCCGGCACGTCTCCCGCCCCAAAGCAGGGGCCGCAAAAGGCGGTACGCAGGATGGCCCCGCTGCCGGTCAGGGCTGCGGCGTGGCCGTCTTGGAGCAGGGCCAGGAGTATAGGCTGGCTGGCCGGGTAAACGGAAAGGGCGTAGCCGGGCCGTCCTGCGGCGCGCCCGGCCAGCAGGCGGGCGGTTTGGCGGATATTTTCGTAGCTGCCGCCGGAGCAGCCCGCGATCACGGCCTGATCCGTCATGAAGCGGCCGCGGCGGAATTTGCCGCGCAGATCCGGGGCCGTGCCGGGGGCGGCGTAGCGCAGGCTTTCTTGTTCCACTTGGGCCAGGATGTCTTCGGCATTGGCCAAAAATTCGTCTATGCCGTGGGCGTTGCTGGGGTGAAAGGGCAGGGCGATCATGGGGCGGATGCGTTCCAGGTCAACTTCCACCAAAAGGTCGTAAAAGGCTCCTTCCTCCGGGGCCAGTTCGCGGTAATCCGTTTCACGCCCGTGCAGGGCCAGGTATTTTCGCACCCGCGCGTCCGTCTGCCAGACGGAGGAAAGGCAGGCGGTCTCTGTGGTCATCACGTCTATGCCCATGCGGTATTCGGTGGAGAGATGGGCGAGGCCGGGACCGAAAAATTCCATAACCCTGTTTTTGACCAGGTCTTCTTTGAACAGGGCGCGGATCAGGGCCAGGGCCACATCCTGCGGCCCGACTCCAGGCTTGGGACGGCCTTTCAGGTAAATGCCCGCTGTTTCCGGCCGGTTCAGTTCATAAGGACGTTCCAAAAGTTGTTTGACCAGTTCCGGCCCGCCTTCGCCCACGCCCATGCAGCCCAGGGCACCGTAGCGGGTGTGGCTGTCCGAGCCTAAAATCATCCGGCCGCAGGCGGCCATGGTTTCGCGTGCGTACTGATGCAGCACGGCCAGGTGCGCGGGCACGTAGTCGCCGCCGTAACGCCGGGCGGCGGAAAGGCCGAAGGCGTGATCGTCCTCGTTGATCGTCCCGCCCACGGCGCAGAGACTGTTGTGGCAGTTGGTCAGCACGTAGGGCAGGGTAAAATGCTTCATGCCGCCGGCCCTGGCCGTCTGCACGATGCCCACATAGGTGATGTCGTGGGAGATCAGGGCGTCAAAGCGCAGACGGAGCTTGTCCTCCTGACCGGAGTGATTGTGTTCTTTAAGTATTTTCCAGGCGATGGTTTTGCGAAAGCCCTCCTGGTCCGGCGGCGCGTCCGGGGGCATGGGTTCGGGCAGTCCGCCGCGCAGGCGGCCCCCGTTTTTATGAATGGCGATCATGATTGAGTCAGCTCTCCTTCCGATATATTGCCTATGTCGCGCAGCATTTCCGGGGCCAGGTCGCGCATGACCATTTCCAGCAGTCTTTGCAGCAGTATTTCGTAGTGTTCCTCCTGCCAGCCGGACATGATCACCAGCATATGATAGATGTGCGCATCGGTAAATACCCAGAAAATATCCGTCAGGATTTTTTCCTGACGAGGCGTAAGCTCAAGGGCGCGGGCGGCCAGCCCTTCACGCACGCCGCGCATAATCAGCTCCCGCTGCCGCGAGTGCAGTTCATGACCCAGTTTGGCCAGTTCCGGGTAAAGGGCTTCAATTCCGCCCAGACTGTTGACCGCCAGGTAGTGTTCCTTCTGCCTGGCGCTGGTGAACAGGGTGGCGGCCCGGGCCATTTCGGTGATGGAAGTCTTGCGGATGATGGAGGAAAAATCCGTATTCCGGTCAATGTCCGCTATGGAGAGCTGCATCAGATGGGTAAGGATGCCCTGTTTGGAGCCGAAAACAGCGTAAACCGTCTGCGTGGCCACCCCGGCCAGACCGGCTATATCCGCAATGGTCGCTTTTTCGTAGCCTTCAGCTTTGATCAGTTTTTCCGCGGCTTCGGCTATGCGCCTGCGTGTTTCTTCCGCCCGCAGGCGGCGCGCCGTGGAGTTGTAACCCCTGGTCTGACGGTTTTTTTCGTTTTTTTCGGAATTTTTTTCTGGGCGCATTGACAAAGCCTCTGATGATGTATAGTTTGAATCATTAGAGTTTACTCTAACAAAAAATCGGAAAGACGGCAACTAACTTTATACCGGGCTGCGGGCTTGGTTTGCTGTATGGAGCAGGCGGGAAAATTTATGTCTAAAAGCTGGATTGGCGCGGGCTGCGTGAGCGCGCTCAGGGTTTTGTGGCTGTTGGCATCGGTGGGGCTTTTGTTCGGCTGCGGCGGCGATGACCCCGCCCGGCAGGGGCCGCCCATGCAGATGCCCAAGGTGGGCGTGGTGGAGATGAAGCCCAGGGATGTGCTGACCACAGTGGATCTGACCGGGCGGGTGGCCCCGCACGCCACGGCCGAGGTGCGGCCGCAGGTGAACGGGATCATCCTCAAGCGCATGTTTGAGGAAGGTTCCAACGTCAAGTCCGGGCAGCAGCTTTACCAGATTAACCCCTCCGTCTATCAGGCGCAGTATGAAAACGCCGTGGCCAGCAGAAAAAAGGCGGAAACCGCCCTGAACAACGCCCGGCGTATTATGGACCGCTATGCGGAAATTATCAAGGTCAATGGGGTGAGCAGGCAGGAGTACGATAACGCCCAGTCGCAGCACCGTGCGGCCGAGGCGGATCTGGCCTCCGCCGATGCGGCGTTGAAAAGCGCCCGGATCAACCTGGACTATACCAAGGTGCTTTCTCCGGTTTCCGGCCGGGTGGGTATCTCCAACTTCACCGAGGGCGCTCTGGTTACGGCCGGTCAGCCCACGCCCCTGGTGGCCGTGCAGCAGATGGACCCCATGTATATTGACATAACCCAGTCCAGCGCCGATTTTTTGCGCCTGCAGCGCAATTTGCAGAGCGGGGCCCTGGCCGAGGCGGAGGAGAACGCCGTGGGGGTCAAGCTGGTGTTGGAAGACGGCCTGCCCTATGAACACGAAGCCAGGATGATGCTCTATGACGCCACGGTGAGCAAAAGCACCGGGGCCATCACCATGCGCGCCACTGTGCGCAACCCCAGCAACCTGCTGCTGCCGGGCATGTTTGTGCGGGCCGTGGTGGCCGAGGGGATAACCCGCGGCGCTCTGCTTGTGCCCTTGGGCGCGGTGCAGCGCACCCCCAGGGGGGAGGCGGCGGTATTGATAGTCAATGCCCAGAACCAGGTGGAGCAGCGCATCATTCAAAGCTCGCGCATCTATAATAATGCCGCCTGGATTGTCCTGCCGGGCAAAAACGGTCCGGTGGGACTGGAGGCGGGTGATAAGATCATTCTGGAAGGGGTAAACCGGGTGCGTCCGGGCGTACCGGCGGAAACTTACCCCGTGCCCATGCCCGGTCTGCCTGAAGAAGCCGGGTCAACGGAGGCCGCAGCCCAGACTGCGCCGCCCGCCGGAGCAGGCGTCCAGAACAGCGCGCCGGGGGCGGAGGGCGGCGCAAAACCTGGAACCGCAGGCGAAACGCCCCAATGAGCAAAGATTTTTAAACCCTTGCCGGTTTAAACGCCTCTTCGCGCCGCATAGCGGATGAAAGACCTGTGGAGGGGGTTTGGGGGGAATCATTCCCCCCCAGTGGGGTCTGGGGCGATAGCCCCGGTTGGTATCCCCCAATGGGGCCTGGGGCGATAGCCCCGGTTAGGCATCCAGCCGGTGGCTCTGCCCCCGGCACCCCCGCCAAAGGGGTTCACCCCTTTGGAAACCCGTTCAAGGTGGGGGATGGAGCATTGCACGAGTTAACCGCTCTAAAAATAAAACGCTTTTAAAGGCGCGGAAGTATTATGTCGCATTTTTTTATTGATCGTCCCATTTTCGCCTGGGTTATTGCCATTATCATCATGCTGGCCGGGGTACTGAGCATTTTTACCCTGCCCATCACCCAGTATCCGGATATCGCTCCGCCCAACGTTACGGTGGTTTCCATCTATTCCGGGGCTTCAGCCAAGACGACGGAGGATTCGGTTACGCAGATCATTGAGCAGCAGATGACCGGCATAGATAATCTGGACTACATGACCTCCATCAGCGACGCATCGGGTATGAGCCGGGTAACCTTGACTTTCAAGCCCGGCACGGACCCGGACATAGCCCAGATGCAGGTGCAGAACAAAATCCAGCTGGTTACGGCCATGATGCCGGATGTGGTACAGCGCAACGGCATACGCGTACTCAAGTCTTCGGCCAGCTTTTTCTTTATGGTCGCCCTGGTGAATACGGATCATAGCCTGACCGCCCAGGATCTGTCCGACTATGCCGTTACTCATTTGCAGGATCCTTTGAGCCGCATTGAGGGCATAGGCGAGGTGCAGATGTTCGGGGCGCAGTATGCCATGCGCATTTGGGTTGATCCGGCTTTGCTCGGCAAATACGGCCTGAACTCTTCGGACGTGATCGCTGCTGTGCGCGCCCAGAACAACGACATCAACGCGGGTTACCTCGGCAGCGCGCCGGCGGTGGAGGGGCAGCAGATCAGTTTTTCCGTCACCGCGCAGAGCCGCATGAATTATATTGAAGAATTTGAGAACATCATCATCCGCACGCATGAAGACGGGTCCATGGTCAAGCTCAAGGACATAGCCTGGATGGAACTGGCCGGGGAAACCGCCAATTTCAGCTCGCGCTTCAAGGGCCTGCCCTGCGCCGGGGTGGCCCTGCGCCTGGCCACCGGGGCCAACGCCGTGGGTACGCGTGACCGGGTGGTGGCCAAAATGGATGAACTGGCCCAGTTTTTTCCTGACAATATAAAGTGGGAGCCGGGCTTTGACACCACCCCCTTCATCCGCGTGTCCATGTGGGAGGTGGTCAAAACCCTGCTGGAAGCCGTGGTGCTGGTGTTCTTTCTTATGTATCTGTTTTTGCAGGATTTCAGGGCAACGTTTATTCCCACTGTGGCTGTACCTGTGGTGCTGCTGGGCACTTTCGCGGCCATGGCCGCCTTTGGCTTCACCATCAACACCCTGACCCTCTTCGGCATGGTGCTGGCCATCGGCCTGTTGGTGGATGACGCCATTGTGGTGGTGGAAAACGTGGAGCGGCTTATGCATGAAGAGCATCTGTCGCCCAGGGACGCGGCCCGCAAATCCATGACCCAGATCACCGGCGCCCTGGTGGGCATAGGCTTGGTGCTTTCAGCCGTGTTTATCCCCATGGCTTTTTTCGGCGGCTCCGTGGGGGTGATTTACCGCCAGTTCTCCATTACCATTGTTTCGGCCATGCTGCTTTCGGTGGTGGTGGCCCTGGTGCTTACCCCCTCGCTCTGCGTTCTTTTTTTGAGGCCGGTGAGCGCGCGCCCGGCCAGCGGCGGCGGCGTAAGCCACCAGATGGGCCTGTTCGGCGGTTTTAACCGGGCTTTCAGCCGTTTTACCAACTGGTACGCGGCCATGGTGGAAAAAACCCTGCGCCGTCCCCTGCCCATGCTGCTGGTCTATGTTTTGATCTTCGTCCTGGTGGTTATGGGTTTTTTACGCCTGCCCACGGCCTTTTTGCCGGATGAGGACCAGGGGGTACTCATGGGCATGGTGCAGTTGCCCGAAGGGGCGACCCTGGAGCGCACCAAGGCGGTGCTGGAAAAGGTGGAAAAGCATTTTCTGGAAGATGAAAAAGACAGCGTTGACGCCATGGTGGGCGTAATTGGCTACAGCTTCGGCGGCAGCGGACAGAACGTGGCCATGATGTTCATACGCATGAAGGACTGGAAGGAGCGCCCCCATGCCCGGCAAAAAGCCGCAGCCGTGGCGGCCAGAGCCAGGCAGAAACTGCTCTTCACCGGCGAGGGCATGGTCTTTGTCATGCAGCCCCCGGCCATTATGGAACTGGGCACCTCCACCGGTTTTGAGATGCAGTTGGTGGATAACGACTCCCAGGGGTATGAAGCCCGGCGCGAAGCTTTGTACATGCTTTTGGGCATGGCCTCGCAGCAGGCGGATAAACTGACCCAGGTACGCCCGGATAACCGGGGCGATACCGCCCAGTACCGGCTGAAGATAGATTGGGAAAAGGCCAGCGCCCAGAACCTGCGCGTGGATGAGGTGATCACCTCCGTCTCCTCCCTTTGGGGCGGGCAGTACATCAACAACTTTGTGGATCGCGGCCGTACCAAAAAGGTGATCATGCAGGCCGACGCCCCTTACCGTATGCAGCCGGAAGATTTCGGCCGCATCTATATTCGCAACAATCTGAACGAAATGGTGCCTTTTTCTTCCATCGCCTCCGGCGACTGGATACGCGACGCCCCCTATCTGGAGCGTTATAACGGGGTGCCCTCCATGAAGGTTACCGGCCAAGGGGTAATCGGGGTCAGTTCGGGCGATGCCATGCGCCTGATGGAAGAAATGGGCGGCCGCCTGCCGCACGGCTTCGGCGTGGACTGGACCGGGCTGTCTTTTCAGGAAAAGCAATCCCAGACCCAGGCTCCGGCGCTGTACGCCATATCCCTGCTGGTGGTCTTTCTGTGTCTGGCCGCGTTATATGAAAGTTGGTCCATCCCCATATCGGTCATGCTGGTGGTTCCCTTGGGGGTGATCGGTGCCCTGGCCTCCACCTGGCTGCGCGGCATGAACAATGACGTTTATTTTCAGGTGGGGCTGCTGACCATTGTGGGGCTTTCGGCCAAAAACGCCATTCTCATTGTGGAATTCGCCAAAGACATGGTGGACCAGGGCATGGACATGGTTCAGGCCACTGTGGCGGCCTGCCGCCTGCGCTTAAGGCCCATTCTCATGACCTCCCTGGCCTTCATGCTGGGGGTGGTGCCCCTGGCCGTGAGCAGCGGGGCGGGGTCCGGCGGGCAGAACGCCATAGGCACAGGGGTGCTGGGCGGCATGACCGCGGCCACCTTTTTGGGCATTTTCTTCATCCCCATCTTCTTTGTGCTGATTTCCGGGCTGAGTAAAAATAAAATCACCAAATAAGCGAAGCGGTTTATATTATGGATAGCAAGCGTTTTTTACAGGGCCAGGGATCGCGCCGCGCCGGCCGGTGGCCGGCGGCTTTGGCCTTTTTTCTCCTTATGGGCGGCTGTACCCTGGCCCCTTCTTATGATCGCCCGGATTCTCCGGTGGGAGAGGGCTTTCCGGATTATCCGGAGTATCAGGGGGTGGGTACTGAGTCCCGGCCCGCGCGAGCGGCGGAGGGAGCGGTTCCGCCCGCGCCGGGGGCGGAACTGGCCGCCTGGGAAGATTTTTATGCCGATCCCAACCTGCAAAAATTCATCGCCCAGGCACTGCAGCACAACCGGGATCTGCGTCTGGCCGCGCTCTCCATGGAAAGGGCGCGCGCTCTCTATCAAATCCAGCGTTCTGAACTGCTGCCTTCCATAGGGGCGGCCGGATCGGCCGCGAACCAGAAAGGACCGACCTTTCAGCCGCCGCCTCTGCCGGATGCGGCCATATCCCGCCGCTATTCCCTTAATGTGGGCGTAACCTCCTATGAACTGGATCTGTTCGGCCGGGTCAGAAGCCTCAAAGACGCGGCTCTGGAAAATTATCTGGCTTCATCCTATGCCGGCCAAAGTCTGCGCCTGTCACTGGTGGGTGAACTGGCCTCGAGTTATCT
>JAITGZ010000251.1 GCA_031280335.1 Deltaproteobacteria bacterium
GATTTATAAGATCGAGCGCCCGGTACATGGCGATGACAACAGGTCCTATGCCCCTTTTATTGAAGGGAAAAGCCTCATGGCCATGTGGTTCAACCGGAGCAAAAAGTCTTTGGCCCTGGATATGAAACATCCTGAAGCTCTGCGGATTGCCCTGGAACTGGCCAAGATGGCGGATGTGGTGGTGGAAAGCTTCCGGCCGGGCGTGATCGCGAAGATGGGGCTGGGTTACGAGGACATACGCCGGGTGAATCCGCAGGTCATCATGTGTTCTGTCTCCGCCTTTGGTCAATACGGCCCCTATGCGCAAAAAGCCGGCTATGACCTCATGGCCCAGGCCATGAGCGGCATCATGTCCCTGACGGGCCCGGTGGACGGCGAACCGTACAAGGTCGGCACGGCTGTAGGGGATTTCATCGGCGGGTTTCACGCCTTTGCGGCCATTGCCGCCGCCTTGTACCACCGCAGCCGCACCGGTGAAGGGCAGTATATAGACATAGCCCTGCTTGATGGTCTGGTGGCGGCAAATGAGTACAGGGATCTGGTTTTTAACGGTTATGAGGTGAAACGTTCGGGCAACCATCATGCCGCCATTGCGCCCTTCGGTCTGTTCAAGGGCAATGGCGGTGCCCTGACGATCGGCACGGTGGGCGAGCCGCTGTGGCAGAAACTCTGCAAGCTCATGGGCACGGAACATCTGCTGTCGGACCCCGATTATGCCAGTGCCGGCAAGCGGGCGGCGCGGGCAGGGGAAGTAATCGCCCTGGTGTAAAAATGGCTTGCCACTTTTCCGGATATCGATTCCGCCCGCAAGGCGCTGGACGACAACGGCATACCCTGCGCCAAGGTCAATACCCTTGAGGATATGATGCGCGATCCGCAAATCCGGGCGCGGGAAATGATTATCGATCTGCCTGTGCCGTATATCTCGCAAAAAAAGATCAAAACCTGCGGCCACTATCTCAAATTTTCCAAAGTCAAACCGGAAGTGAAGCCCGTGCCGGATCTGGGCGAGCACACCCGCCCCGTGCTGCGCGATGTGCTGGGCTATAGTGAAGAAACCATCAACGCCCTAGCCCGTGATGGGGTTTTTGGGCCTACCCCGGGAGATAAATGATGAAAACGATGCTGGACAAGGTATTCATCGCTGCGGCCTACCGTACGCCCATAGGCAAATTTGGCGGCGCACTGCGTGATTTTACGCCCAATGATCTGGCCGCTGAACTTTTTCGCAAACTCTTCAAAAAGATCGGCCTGGAACCTGCCGCTGTGGATCAGGTACACTTGGGGTGCTGTACGCAGTGCGCGGCCAATGAAGGAGTGGCCCCCATAATCGCCAGACAGGCCCTGCTCAAGGCCGGGATCCCGCATACCGCGCTGTCTTCCACCGTGGATCGGGCCTGCACTTCAGGCACATACGCCCTGAAAACCG
The DNA here is from genome assembly GCA_031280335.1 of Deltaproteobacteria bacterium. GTDB lineage: Bacteria > Desulfobacterota > Desulfovibrionia > Desulfovibrionales > Desulfovibrionaceae > WRHT01. The sequence continues at coordinate 1,430 of JAITGZ010000251.1, forward strand.
GGTTCGACGCCATACGTCTGGGTGAAGCCGAGGTCGTGCTGGCCGGCGGAGCGGAGGTGATGAGCCGCACCCCTTACCTGGACCGCGCCACGCGTTATGGGGCGCGCATAGGTAAAGTAAGCTTGGAAGACCCGCTGTTTCCCCTCGGCTACCTTGATTATTCCCCGGTGGCCGTGGATGCCGGCGTTGTGGCCCTGGAGTACGGCGTAACCAGAGAAATGCAGGATCAGTGGGCCTATGCGTCGCAGATGAAATACCAGGCGGCCAAGGGGCAGGGAAAATGGGCGGAAGAAATACTGCCCGTGGATGTGCCCAGGAAAAAGGAACTTCTATCCATGACTGAGGATGAATTCCCCAAGGCTGATACCACACTGGAAAATCTCACCCGGCTTCCCACGGTTTTTGGCAGCGCCACGGTAACGGCGGGCAACGCGCCGGGGCTGAATGACGGCGCGACAGTGCTGGTGCTGGCCGGCGAGCGCGGTTTGAAAAAGATCGGACTGACCCCTCTGGCCGAGATTATAGGTTTTGAATTCGTGTGCGGCAAGCCGGATCGCATCGCCGAAGTGCCGGGCTTTTCCATCAAGAACCTGTTGGAAAAAAACAAGCTGGCCCTGGAAGATATTGAATGCGTGGAGATCAACGAAGCCTTCGCGGCCATGCCTTTGGTCTCCAGCATTGTGCTGGGCCGTCATTCTTCCTTGTCCCTTGAGGCTATTCGCGCCAAGATCAACGTCAATGGCGGTTCTGTGGCCATAGGACACCCTGTGGGCATTACCGGCGCACGCATTGTCGTTACCTTGCTGCACGAATTGCGCCGCCGTAAAGGAGGGTATGGGGTGGCGGCCATCTGCGGAGGCCTAGCTCAGGGCGATTCCGTGCTGATCAAAGTGTTGCCGCGCTGACGCGTCAAGGGGGAAAATATGTCCGCACATAATAAATCTGAAGAGAAATTCAGGGGGTTTACCGCCTTCATTGACTGGTTTTCCCGCTGGAGCGTACGCTGGATACCGGACGCCATGGTGCTGGTATTCAGCCTGACGATAATCGCCTTTCTGTTCTCTTGGGCGCTGACGCCGCACGGTCCGTATGAACTCGTCCAGGATTGGGTAAAGGGCTTCTGGACTCTGCTGTCCTTTGCCATGCAGATGTGTCTGACCATGATCACGGGTTTTTGCGTGGCGGATTCCAAACCCGTACGCCAGCTGATCATGAAATTCGCCACCATGTTCAAAACCCCGCGCCGGATCGTCTTCTGGTTTGCCATTCTATGCGGCGTTCTCTGGTGGCTGCACTGGGCCGTGGGTATGATGCTGGGCATGATCCTGGGCAGGGAAATTCTGGCGCGCAACCGCGGCCTGGGGCTGCATTACCCCCTGGTGGCCTCCATTGCCTATGCCGCCACCGTCTGCTCCAACGGGCCTTCCATGCCGCCTCCGCTGCTGCTGGCAACCCAGGGACATTTCATGGAAAAGCTGACCGGCATAATTCCGGTCAGCAACACCACCTTTGACCCGCACCTCTTGCTCACCAACCTCATCGTTCTGGTCTCCATGGCCGCCATCTTTGTGTTGATGATGCCCCCGGCCTCAAAAACCGTGGAAATCACCCCGGAGCGGGCGGCTGAATTTCTGGCGGAAACGCCGGAACCGGTTATTGAGAACATCACCCCGGCCCAGCGCCTGGATCGCTCCATGCTGCTGCCCAGCGTCATCGGCCTGTTCGGCGTGGTCTGGATTGTGAATTTCTTTGTGACCAAAGGCATAGGCGGTCTGGATCTGAACATCATCAACTTCATCTTTCTGATTTTGGGGCTGATTTTGCACAAAAGCCCATACAGCTACATGTCTTCGGTCAACCGGGGTGTTACCACGGTGGGCGCGGTGATTATCCAGTTTCCTTTCTATGCCGGCATCTTCGGCATCATTCAAAACTCCGGGCTGGCCGCTATTATCGCCGCCTGGTTTGTTACCATTGCCAGCGCGGAATCCTTCCCGCTGATCAACATGTATTATTCAGCCTTCATGAATATGTTCGTGCCTTCCAACGGTTCCAAGTTCGTCATCGAGGCACCGTTCATCTTACAGGCGGCCAAAGATCTGGGGGCGCATACGCCTTATGTGGTCAATTCCTATACGCACGGAGACTTGTGGGGTAATCTCATCCAGCCCTTCTGGGCGCTGCCCATCATCGGTGCCTTCCGGCTGCGCTTTCAGGATATCCTGCCTTACGGCTTCACCCTGTTCCTGATCTTGGGCGTTATCATCAGTTTGTGTACCTACTTTCTGCCGCTGCTGTTTTAGCGCAATTTCGCCGTTAAGCGCCGGGCAGAGCGTCTAAAAGTTGATATGCTCTAAAATATCAGCAAGGGGGAGGCACCGCCTCCCCCTGCCCCACCGGCAGGGGAACTGAGTTCCCCTGCACCCCGCATCATTTTACGCCGCACAGCTGCGGAAAAAACGATCGGGGGGTCCGGGGGGAATAATTCCCCCGGACGGGGTTTGGTGCCTTGCCGTTATGCCAAGTGGTAGCAAGGATAAGGCGGCATCCGGCAAACATGCCCGGTTCATAGCCCCAATAATGTATAATTTCAAAGTTGAAATGCGCTAAAACACGTTCAGTAATGCGTTTTCAGATCCATGTCCGCATAAAGCGGCGCGACTTGGTCATAGCCGTTGAATAGGCGGGTGGGGCGGGTTTTTCTGTCGTTGAGTCCGCCGGGGCCGAAAAAGGTCTCCGTATCCTGGGGCCAGCGCGGATGCGGCACAGCCGGATTGACATTGGCATAAAAGCCGTATTCTTCCGGGATATGTCTGCTCCAGGTGGTGGGCGGCTGTTCCGGGCACAGGGTGATTTTGGTTATGGACTTAAGCCATTTGAAGCCGTATTTCCAGGGCAGAACCAGGCGCAGGGGCGCGCCGTTTTGCGGGGGCAGGGGCTTGCCGTAGGCCCCTGTGGCCATGAAAGCCAGCGGGTGCATGGCCTCGTCCAGGCGCAGGCCTTCCAGATATGGAAAGGGGAATGAACCGCGTTTGACCTCCGGCATCCATTGCGGGTCCGCGCAGGACTCCAGGGCCACAAAACGCGCTTCAGGCAGGGGCTGGACCAGTTCAAGCAGCGCGGCCAGGGGGAAGCCGGCCCAGGGGATGCGCATGGACCAGCCTTCCACACAGCGCATGTCGCAGACAAATTCCCTTTCTTCAAGCAAGGCGCGCAAGTTTTCCAGGGCAAAGTCTTCCGTCCGGCGCGCCAGGCCCCCCACCCGCAGCGTCCAGGGCGAGGTTTTGAAGCCTGCGGCCCTGGAAGCGGGGGAAAACTTGTCAAAGCCGAATTCGTAAAAGTTGTTGTAACCAAAGGCCGCCTGCTCTGAAGTAAAAGCTTCTTCCTCCGCCCGCGCCAGGCCGGGAAAAGCCGCAGCCGCGGCCCCCAGCCCCAGCAGGCGCAATACCGCCCGGCGGGACATGCGGAAAAGAGATTCAGAAGTACAATTAACCATAAGACATCCCAGCAATGGATCAGAATCGCCATGGCCCCTTTTTCATCCGCGTTCCGGCATGGCCGCTTTCTCCATTAAAGGCTACATATGCCGCATTGCTTCTTGCGCGGCCTGTGCAATGAACCTCGACCGAGTTACCCCGGTATCTTTCGCGGCCTTGTCGATGCGATCCCGAAGCCATGCGGGAAGGGTAATATTAACCGGAACCGATTTCTTTTCCAGAAAAGCAAAGTCCACATTTACCAGAACCACGGCCCCGCCCTGCGCATCCTCATTGGTCAGCACGGCTTCGAACGGGGTTGGGGTCGGCGGCACTGCATTTTCTTCGTCATCGTAAAAAGTCTCTATAGCATCCTGCACATTGGTCATCGCTTCTTCCAGAGTACCGCCCCCGGAAAACACGCCGGGAAAGTCCGGCGCGATAACGCCGTAATCAGAGCCTTCGTCTTTGTGGATAATAATAGGGTACAACATATCGTTCCCCTCTTTATGTGAGTTTGATTTTTGTTTGTTTTTCCATGGCTTTCAAGGTGCCAAAAGGAATATCCCCTTTGTGGCGGTGGACAACGGTAACTCTTCCGTCAGGGTGCGCCAGTTTGTCATGGTTTCGTCCTCCCTTGTTGACAAAACCGGCCTTTTCCAACCGTTGAATGAGTGCGTGCGCTGTCATGAGATGATATATGCGCACGATGCGCATTAAAGTCAAGGAGAATATATGCGCATGATGCGCATTGAAAAGGGCGCTCCCATCGAACGCCCTTTTCTTCTGAACCTGTTTTAATCCAGGTGATGCATCAGGGTTTTATAATTTTCGTCTTCAGGGGAGCAGGTGAAGTTCACCCCCAGGGTGGTCTTGGATTTGGTGCGTATAACCCGGCAGATGCGGCAGGGCATGTACAGGGGGACTTGTTCGTCCGAGACTTGGAAGATCAGTTCAAATTCAACGCCCATGCGGAAAAAGTCTTCATTACTCACGCTGGTGTCGCACTCCAGCAAGGCCCCGCCCTGGGCCAGTTCTTTAAGATCGCCGGTTTTGTAAAGTCCGTAGCGGCCATTGTCGGTTTTGAAATACAGGATGGCGGACTGGGCTATTTTAAGCCGGGGCGCGGCGCGGCGGTCTTCCGCCGCCGGGGACTGGCTTTCGTCAAGCATGCCACGCTGCTTTTGCAAAAATTTTTTCACCAGGCCCGTGAGCAGTGAGTCCACGGCAATGTCCAGGCGGTCGGCTTCCTGTTCCAGGGAGATGCACAGCGCTTCGGGCAGTTCAAAGGAGATGCTTTTGTTCATGGCTTTATCCTCAGGGCGTCCTGGGATGGTTATTCATATATTCCGTGTTGAAATGCTCTAAATATTCAATTCATGCTTTTGTAAAAGTTCATATAATCTGGCTCTGGAAAGACCCGACACGCGCAGGGCTTCGTTAAAATCTCCGTTGCAGCGGCGGATGAGTTCACCCAGGTAGGCCCGCTCCATCTGTCGGATGACTTCTTCGCGCGCCTGTTTTATGGTCGGCAGCGCAGAGTAACTCCGGTAGGAAGGCGGGCGTCCCTCCACCGATACATCCGCCTCTTTTTCCGCCACATTCTCTATTTGGGGCAGTTCCGGCTCGCGCGTCATCCTGTGCGGCGCGGCCTGGTGCCCCAGGTCTCTGGAAGTAACCTTGGAGCGGATCAGGAACAGGCGCACCTCCTCCGGCAGGTGCTGGGGGTAAAGGCGCTGTTCGGCCACGCCGTTGAGTACGGTGGCGTGTATCACATTGATCAGTTCGCGGATATTGCCCGGCCAGGGGTAGAGCTTGAAGGCTTCTACGGTCTCTTCATCCATCTCCTTGGGATCGCACTTCAAACCGGCGCAGATGGACTTGGTGTAGTGCCCGACCAGCATGGGGATATCTTCTTTGCGGTCGCGTAGCGAAGGCAGTACAATAATCCGGGTGGTGATGCGGTGGTATAGATCCTGCCGGAACGTGCCCTCGCGCACCATGGCCTCCAAATCTCTGTTGGTGGCCGCAATAATCCTGAAATCGCACTCCACCTCTTTTTTGGCGCTGAGCGGACGGAAGCGCCGCTCCTGGATCACCCGCAGCAGGGATTTTTGAATGTTCAGATCCAGTTCGCCAATCTCATCCAGAAAAATACTCCCTTTGTCCGCCTGTTTGAACAGTCCGTCCGTGGATTCCACCGCTCCGGTGAAGGATCCCTTGGCATGTCCGAAAAGAATGCTTTCCGCCAGGGTCGCGGGCAGATTGGTGCAGTCCACCACAATGAGCGGATGCCCGGCGCGGCTGCTGTTTTCATGCACAGCCTTGGCGAAAAGTTCTTTGCCTGTGCCGGTTTCACCCAGAATAAGCACATTGGATCCTGAAGCCGCCACCAGACTCATCTGGCGCAGACAACGCTCCAAAAGAGGGCTGTTGCCGATGATGCCCACACGTTTTATGTTATCGATATTGTCCCGCGCATGCAAAGCCAGACGATGATACAGGCAGCGGCTAAGACTGGTCTTTAATGTATTGACGGAAAAAGGCAGATAAAGAATATCCCACGATCCGGACTGCACCGCGTACTCGGCACCCTCAGTATCGTTTTCATCCACCACCGCCAGAATATCCGGCGCGCCCGGCAAATGCACCAGGGCGCGGGTGGCAGGCCAGCTGTCTTTACGGTCCGCGCGCAGAGAATAAATAACAATGGCGCAGCAACGTCCGTTCAAAAGCTCCAGACTTTCTTCGCAGTTGTTACTGTGAACAACCCCGTGGCCCAGAGTCCTGCCCAGACCGTCCAGCTTCTCTCTGGCGTCTCCGTTTAGTCCTACGGAAAGAAACAAAGGCATCTAATAAACATCCTTGATTTTCAACAATAGGGTTAATCAGGGCCGCCGCCGCGTACCCCGCCCTGTGGGCACCTTGCCGTTGGCCAAGGGGTGGCAAGAATGACGGTACCAAACATGCTCGTTTAGTCCCCCCCCGGCTGATGGCGGCGATATTCCATGTTGAAAAGGCGTAACCATAATTATAGACAACGCGCCTAAGATAACAATAGACAGATTTTTGGCAAGAGTAAATATTAGAGCAGAAATTTGCCGGTGATGGAATTGGGGTCGCGCATGATTTCTTCGGGCGTGCCGGCGGCTACGATGCGGCCGCCGTTTTCGCCGCCGCCCGGTCCCAGGTCGAGTACATGGTCTGAGGCGCGGATGACGTCGATATTGTGTTCAATGACCACCACGCTGGCTCCGCGCTCCACCAGCTGGCGCAGTACGCCGATGAGTTTGCCTACCTCGTGCATGTGCAGGCC
>JAITGZ010000008.1 GCA_031280335.1 Deltaproteobacteria bacterium
TGGATTATTTTTTACGGGTGAAGCCATGGAGTAGTTTCCTGAAACTCGCGGCGGCCTCCGGCGGCGCGTCCGCAAGCGGGGTTGTGGGCGTTTCCCGGCGCCCTTCCGGCGCGTCTTCATCTTCCGCGAAGGAGCTGTCCAGCAGGCTGATGTGGTGTTCGGTAAGGCCCAGAAGCAGGCGTTTATCCCGGTAACGCAGCACTAGAAGATTTTTTTTCGGCCCCAGGGACAGGCGTGACTCCACCTCCAGGCCTGGGGTCTGCCCGAATAGGCGCAGGGCGCCTTGGCGCCGGAGAAAACGCGCCCCAAACCAGAGTAGAGCCAACAAGACGAAGAGAAAGGAAAGGCCGCTGAAATAGCCGCTCAGGCTGTATTCCGGCAGAGTTCCAAGGGCTTCCGTCTTAGCCTGGGCGGTTGTGGCCTGGGTTTCAGGCGCAGCGGGCAAAGACCGGGGCAGGTCGCCGCCGGACGCCCCGCCCGGGGCGTCAGCCCGGGTTGCTTGGGGCATATTCAGGCGCGGCGCGGCATCAGAGGCGGACGGCATACCTTACCCCAACTGCTTGACCCGTTCAATGGGGCTGATGATATCGGTCAGACGCACGCCAAATTTTTCGTTGATGACCACGGCCTCGCCTCGGGCCACAAGTTTGCCGTTGACATATACTTCCAGCGGTTCGCCGGCCAGTTTGTTCAGCTCCACCACCGAGCCCTGCCCGAGCTGCAAAAGTTCGTTGATGAGCAATTTGGTGCGGCCCAGCTCCGCCGATACATCCAGGGGGATATCCAGAATAAAATCCAGATCCCGCCGTTCCGAATCCGCCCGCGGGGCCTTGGCTTCTTCGCTCAGGTCTTTAAAGACGGCATCTTTGGCTTTGCCGGCCAGAGATGCCTGTTCTTTGGCTTTTTTTACCTTGGTCTGCTCATCTTCCGCCAGGGCGGCGGCCCACTCGTCAGCCATGGCGTTTTCGCCGCCGGGGTCGGCGTTTTTTGGCTCCGGCCCCTCAGGCTTGGTGCCTTCTTGGGCTTCCAGGGCGGCGGCCCATTCAGCGGCCATGTCTTCCTGGTTGTTGCTGTCACTCATGATAACTCCTTGCACCCGCGTGCGGGCGGCAGCCTGTGGCCTGTCACTGGATCATCAGGTCGGTGAAAAATATCTGCACCACCTTGGGCCCGCCCAGCACAAGATTGATGCGGTCTATAAGCTCGTTCTTCAGAATGCGCCGGCCTTCCTCCGTGGAAATGTCATTGGATGATTTGCTGGAAAGCAGGACAATGACGCTGTCGCGGATGCGGGCGTTCTGGGTCTGGAGTTCCTTGGACACCTCCGGCGAAACAAGCTCCAGTTCCAAATCCAGTTTGATGTAGCGCCGCCCCATGGGATCGTACAGATTGGTAATAAAGGTAGGCAGTGAAACGGTGGAGGTCTTGAGCGCGGCCGGGACTTTTTGCTGGGGGGCGGATCGCTGCTCTTCGCCCGTTTCATCCCCGTGTTTCAAAAATTTGTCCAGCAAGCCGAAATAATAGGCCGCGCCGCCTCCGCCGCCCAGGAGGAGCAGAAGAAGCAGGAGAAGGATGAATTTACCTTTGCCTTTCTTTTTTTTGACCGGCAGTTCGTCTTCCTGAGCCATACAATCTCCATCAGCCTTATTTTAGAGCAATTTCACTTTACAAGCACTTTAAACCGCAGCTTGCAAGGGCTGCCAAGGGGCGATCCCCTTGGCGGAGCGCGGAGGCTCCGCCCCAGGACAGCCGTATTCTCAGCCTCAAGACGGATTTTTCAGCAAAATCTCCAGCCGGGCATCACGCTGGGGGGCGGCCATATCCACAGTATATAAGTCCATTCCAGGCGCAACGGCTTTGCGATCCGGCCCGTAGGCGCTCAGGCTGAAGCGCGCTGGGTTTTCGTCCCGGCGCAGGAGTACGCCCAGGGCGGCCAGGGCGTGCCGGGCGGAAGCCAGGTAAGGGTCTCTTCCGGAAACCGCAGCTGCGCCAGGCGGGTCTTCGTGCCCGCTGATGTTAACTTCCCCCGGCATGATCCGTACCAGATCCGCCAGCGCGGCCAGCACGGCCCTGCCCCCTGGTTTTAGTTCACTGCTCTCCTCCATGAAGAGCAGGGCGTTATCCAGAGTGAAGAGCAAGCCGTCTTTGTGTTCAAAAATATGTATATATTGCGCCACTGTACCTTTGTCCAGTTCCGGGGGCAAGATCTCCGGGGGAAAGAGCAGATCTTTGACCCGGTTTTCCTGTTGGCGCAAGTTTTCTTTATCAATGAGCATGGCCGCCGCCAGACGGATGTTTTCCGGAATCCGCCCGCTTTTGGCTTTGCTGCGGCGTTCCTGATTGTCCAGACCGGAGCTGATGTCTTGCAGAACGGCATTATCCACCGAGGACATGCTGAAAATAAGCACAAAAAAGGCCAGCATCAAGGTAATAATATCCGCGAAGGTGAGCAGCCAGCCCGTGTGCACCTGGCTGAACATACTTTTGGAGGCGCGCATCAGCGCGGTTCCGGCGCGTTCTGGGCATCCCGGCCGGAAATTCCGGGCAGGTCCAGGTTAAAGCGGAAATCGCGAAAATGGTACTCCTGCCCATGTTCCGGCTGAGGGCGCAGACCTCCCATGATCCCGCGCAGAGATGGGGTACGCCGGTCAATGATCAGCTCAATCCGCCGGTTTTTACGCCGCCCTTCCGGGGTACTGTTGTCGGAGCGCGGCCGGTGGCGCCCATAAGCCTCCAGGCGCAGCATATCCTGGTTGGCCCCTCTGGCGCTGAAATGCCTGTAAACCGCCATGGATCGCTCCAAAGACAGTCCCCAGGAAAAATCCATCATGCCTCCGCTGTCGTCCTGTCGCGGCCATGCACCTTCACCTGTACCGGCGGCGCTGTACCCGGCCACCAGGGCCGGATAGTCCAGTCTTTGCAGATAGGGTGCCAGGCGATCCAGGGCCTCGCGTCCCTCCTCGCTTATTTCAGCGCCGCCGGCCTTAAAAAGCAGATCTTCCGGCATGGAAACAATGGCCTCCGTCTCCGTGTAGCGGATGAAAATATTCGGATTATCCGCAAACAGGCGCGGCTCTTCTGGAGAAAGGCCGCTGGGGGCTCGCGGCCCGTGGGGTTGGGCGGTGTTCGTTCCCAACGATCCATACTGCGCTTCATTCAGCCAGACCTCGCGATCCTCCAGTCCGAAGGCTCCGCGCACAGAGGCCACGGCCTGTTGCCGGTTTTTTTCATTAACCACGGATATGGCCGCCAGAATCACAAAAAAAGTCAACATCAGGGTGGTCATATCCGTAAATATGATCAGCCAGGGCTGGGTGGAGCGGGTGGTTTTAAGTCTGGTCAGCCAGCGCATTATACTTCTCTGTTGTCATAATCAGGGCCGCGCAGCCGTTCTTTGGGCGACTGAAAGCCCTCCAGCATTTCGCGCATAACCCTGGGATTTTCGCCTTTGGCCAGGTAGAGTATGCCGGCAAGCTGCATCTCCATGACGCGGATTTCTTCCTGTGAATTGTGCTTCAGCTTGCCGCAGAGGGGCAGAAATACAAGATTGGAGAGTACGGCGCCGTAAAAGGTGGTGATCAGGGCCACGGCCATGGAAGGGCCGATGAGCGAAGGATCGTTCAGGGTGCGCAACATCTGCACCAGCCCGATGACCGTGCCCATCATGCCCAAGGCCGGAGCGTAAGAGGCCAGAGCGTTGAGCAAATCCACCCCTATGGCGTGCCGGGCATGGGTATTGTCTATATCCGCTTCCAGGATGGCGCGGATGGACTCGGGCTCCAGACCGTCCACCGCAAGGCGCATACCTTTGCGCAAATAGGGGGTTTCCAGGTCGGCGATATGGGCGTCCAGGGCCAGTATGCCTTCACGTCTGGCCATATAGGCCAGATCCATGAACTGCGCGACGACCTCTTTGGATGGCTGGATGCGGTGTACCAGGGTCTTGCGGATGATGCCACCGGTTCTAAAGAGTACGCGCAGGGGATAGTTGGTCATAATAGCCCCGCAGCTGCCGCCCAGCACAATCAGCGCGGCGGGGCCGTTCAGAAAGATGGAAAAATCTCCGCCGTAGCTCAGGGCTTCTCCCACCAGCACAAAAGAGACTACGAGTCCCAGCAGGGTTGATAGATCCATAAAATGTAACGTCCCTTGTTATACATTCCGCTGTTGGTTCAGGCAGGCGGCCTCGGTCCGAAAATATCCGTGCCCACCCGCACCAGGGTAGCCCCTTCTGCCACCGCGATTTCAAAGTCATGCGACATGCCCATGGAGAGGTGCGGCAATTTTATCCCCAAAAGTTCCTCCATCCTGTCACGCATTTGACGCAGGCGGATAAAATACGGCCGGCCGGCCTCCGCTTCTTCGGCATAGGGCGGCATGCACATAAGCCCAAGAATATCTATGCGGTTGAAGTCCCGCAGGGCGCGCATGAACGGCTCAAGCTCACCAGGCTCCACTCCTGCCTTGGTTTTTTCCCGTCCTATGTTCACTTGCACCAGCGCCTTTTGCCTGTGGCTGGACTTTTCCAGACATCTCTGCAAATTTCGGGCCAGAGTCAAAGAATCCAAGGTATGGATCAGGCCGAAGCGTCCGGCCAGAAAACGGGCCTTGTTGCTTTGGGCGCGTCCGGTGAAGTGCCAGTCCATGAGGCATTGCCGCGCAGGGTCTCCTTCCGTCAGCGCCGCCTGTTTGGCCAGGGCTTCCTGCACATAGTTTTCGCCAAAAACCGGCCTGCCGCCCAGTTTGCGCCAATGTTCCGCCGCCAGGAGTATTTGGGATGGGCCGTGCCATTTGGAGACAGCCACCAGGCAAGCCGCATCCCTGGCACGGCCGCTGCTCTCCAGGGCCAGTTCCAGGCGCGCCAGCACCAGTTCCAGGCTGCGGCGCAGGACCGCTCCGCCACTCTGGTCAGTATGACCGGGATGTCCGTAAGACATGTCCTCACAGCTCCTTCAAAGGGCAAAGGGCACGTTGCCGGAGTATCTCAATGTGAAATACTCCATAGTAATTTGCCGGCATGGCTCTATACATTGCAATAACATTTTCAGAAAAGTCAAAATGCCCTAATGCCAAGCATGTTTTGGGGCAAGGGATGGGACGCTGCCAAAACGATTCAGAGCAATTTCAAAATGAAATCGCTCTGACAATATCAAGATGGTTTGAGGGGATCATGCCCTTCCAACGGGGTTTGGGACGATGGTGCCGGAGGCGTTTAAACCACCATGTCAATCACTGTGCCGAGCATATCCTCATAGGTGCGTGCCACAGCGGCATTGGCCGTATAAGCCTGTTCAGTGGTCATGGCCTCGGTCAGTTCCCTTTCTATTTGTACATTGCTGGCCGTGCGCGCTTCTTCGGCGGATTCCGCCTCCAACGTTCGCCCTGCGCCCATGTCTCCGGCGGCGGTGTCCTGGCGGATATCCTCCACCCGTACGCCGCCGTTCGGCATATCGCCATAATGGATTCTGGAAGCTTGAAATTCATCTGTATTAATATTCGCCACATTGTGGGCGATCACCTGCATTCCCGTGCCATAGGAGTCCAGGGCGGAAACCGCCGCGCTCAACATATCGGACATGCTGAACCCAACCTTTTTGTTTTTTTACAACATAACCAAAAAACAAAACAGGTGCAAGCGCAAACATCCCGCCTGCTCACGGCCTGACCAACTTATGCGCCGCATAAATCGACCGATTTATGGCCTGGACAATGCCATCCATGCTCAGGGATGTCATCGAAAAAATTATAAAGCAGTTTCAGTAAAGGAACTGACGGGTTACGGCATAGAGCATAGGCTTAACCTGCCGATTGTTTCTAACGGGAGATTTGGCAAAGGATTGAAACATCCGCTGTCTTGCATTATTAGCATAAGGAAAGAGAGCTGGGCATATGGATAAAGGGTGCGGCTCGTCATATTGGGAGGGTGGTTATATGCAGTATAAAATCGGTTTCATTACCAGCTACAGCCGTATGGAATCTGACTTTAAAGACCTGGCGGAAACTGAACAATGTAATCTGATTTTTCGCGTCGGCGTTATGGAGTATGCCATAGACCTGGCCAGGGAAATGGAAAACAGCATATTGGTGGACGCCATAATCTCCACGGAAGTTACCGGAGAGATCATAGCCAAGCACGTCAACGTGCCTGTGATCCCATTGCGCGTTAAAGGATATAACCTGATCGAGGCGCTCTTCCGCGCCCATGCCATGGGGCAAAAGGTGGCCTTTGCCGATATAGCCCATAAATATTCTGTTTTTGATCTGGAGCGGGTGGCCGGTATCCTGGGCTACCACATTCGGCATTATAAATTCAACCACCCGGACGAGGCTGTGGACGTGGTGGAGAAGATCGCCTCGGATGAACAGGACGTCATAGTTACCACGGCCAGCTGTACCATGAACATAGCAAAAAGGCACAACATGCGCGCGGTACTCATTGAGCCCACGCGCCATGATCTGGTGGAGGCGATTAATCTGGCCAAGCGGCTTGTGGACGCCAGACGCAAAGAACAGGAGAATCTCAACTGGCTTAACGCGGTAATCAATAACATAAACGAGGGGATCATCACGGTCAATGAAGGCAGGGTATCTTCAGTCAATTCTTATATATTAAGCATGCTTGCCTTGGGGCAGGACAAGCTGATCGGCAGGGAAATATCCGATATAATGGAAATATCGCCCTTGCTCAAAAAGATTTTCAACACCACGAATAATTTTGAGATTATCAAGCATGGGGACAAAGACCTGGTGATCAGCCGTAAGGAGATATATGCCAACAATGACGTATTGGGCAGCATATACAAGATAGAGATACTGCAGAACATTCAGCAAATTGAAATGGAGGCCCGCAAAAAAAGCCTGAAGAGCGGGTTCATAGCCGCCGCGACTTTTGACCAGATTGCGGGCATCAGCGCGGCCATCAATGAGGCCAAAGACAAGGCGAAACATTTCGCCCTCACGGACTCCTATATTTTTATCAACGGAGAAAGCGGCACAGGCAAAGAGGTTTTCGCCCAGAGCATCCATAACTACAGTCCGTGCCGGCAGGGACCTTTTGTGGCCATTAATTGCGCCACCTTGCCGGAGCAGCTTTTGGACAGCGAACTGTTCGGCTTTGAAGACGGCGTATTTACCGGGGCCAGAAAAGGCGGCAAGCCGGGTCTGTTTGAAATGGCTCACAACGGCACCCTGTTTTTGGACGAAATAGGCGAGATGCCCCTGCTGCTGCAAACCAAGCTCTTGCGTGTGCTGCAGGAGAAGATGATCCGCCGGGTGGGCGGGGACAAGAACATACCCGTCAATGTGCGGCTTATTTTCGCCACCAACAAGAACTTGCGCGAGGAGGTAAAAAAAGGCTCCTTCAGGGAAGACCTGTTTTACCGCATCCATGTATTGAACTTAAAACTCCCCCCTCTGCGCGAGCGTCCTGAGGATATCCAGCCCCTGGCCCGCCATATCATCAACAAGATCATACGGCAGCGCCAGGCTCCGGGCAGCCTTTCGGAACGCGGGCTGGCCGTGCTTATGCGCTATGATTGGCCGGGCAATGTGCGTGAGCTGCATAACTTTCTGGAACGGGTCATTGCCATGAGCAGTCAGCATGTCTATGACGCCGGGACGGCCGAACAACTCATGCGCGAGCTGGTTGAAAATTCCAGACCAAAGGCGGCTGAATCCGGAACAGGCTCGGACGGCGACGGGGCAAAGGACGCGGGGCTGGCCGTGCCCCTCAGCTCCATGCACGATATGCAGGACTCCATCATCCGTCATATCTATGCGCGTTTTGACGGGGATAGAAAGAAAGTGGAAAATATATTGCAGATGAGCCGCACCACGTTATGGCGGCGGTTTAAGGAAATGGGTCTGTAAAATTCCCTTTTGCGTCAGCGCGGGGGCTGAACAGTCATTTTCCGACGCAGAAGCCGGCAAAGACCTGGTCCAATACCTCCTGGGGGCAGGATATGCCCATGACCTCGTCCAGAAAACCGGCCGCGCTCTCCAAACGGGCGCTCAAAATTTCCGCCGGCAGCTTTTGTGCCGCTTCCCGCTCCAGTTGGTCCAGTTCCCGCAGGGCAAGCTCAAGCTGGTATTTCTGGCGTAACGAGGGCGGGGCGGCCTGGTCGAGATCCAGGCCGGCCGAAGGCAGGGTCAGGATGTGGGCCAGGCGGGCGCGCAGCGTCTCCAGCCCCTGTCCGCTCTCGGCAGAAACAGGCAGGCAGGGCATCCCCAGCACGCTTACAGGCCATTCCCGCAGATCAGGGAAAAGATCGATTTTATTCAAAAGCGCCAAGGTGGGGGTACCTTCCGGCAGATCGGCGGGGGGGGGCAGTTTTTCCGGCGCGGCGCATGCCTCCATGACCAGCAGGATGATGTCGGCCCTGGTCATAAGGCTACGGGTCAGTTCCATACCCGCGTTTTCCAGGGCATCAGCGGAGGAGCGCAGCCCGGCGGTGTCCGCCAGGCGCAGCGGGAGTCCCTCCAGGCTCAGGCCCTCTTCGATGAAATCGCGGGTCGTTCCGGGCAGATCCGCCACCAGGGCGCGTTTACGTCCTAAGAGGGCGTTGAACAGGCTGGATTTGCCGCTGTTGGGCGGCCCGACCAGTACCACCAGGGCACCTTCGCGCCATATCCGGGCCTGATCGTGGCTCAGTGCCAGCTCGCGCAGTCCGAGGCGCAAACGGCTCAAAAGAGGTTGAAAATCGCCCCGCTCTTCCTGGGATAGATCCGGAAAATCCAAGGCGGCGTATAGGAGGACGCGCAGCCTGTCCAGCAGGCGGCGCAGCTCTTCCAGTCTGACGCTCAGGCCGCCGGCCAGCTTGTTGCGGGCCAGGCGCGCGCCCTGCAAGGTGGGGGCGGTGATCATTTCTGCCACGGCCTCTGCCCGGCTCAGGTCCAGGCGTCCGTTCAGGCAAGCCCGGCGGGTAAATTCCCCCGGTCCGGCCGGCCGGGCCCCGTGCGCGCAGACTGATGCCAGGGCGGCTTCCAGCACCACCGGGCCGCCGTGGCAGTGGATTTCAGCCGAATCTTCGCCGGTAAAGCTGTGCGGGCCGGGCATATACACCGCCAAAGCTTCGTCCAGGCGGCAGCCTGCGGCGTCCAGCGCCCATCCGTACTCCAGACGGCGCGGTGCAAAAGCCGCAACGGGGCCGCCGCCGCGTCCGTCCCTATTTGGTCTGAAGGCCGCGCGCAGTATGCGCAGGGCCTCACGTCCGCTGATGCGGACAATACCGATGCCGCCCGCGCCCCTGGCCGTTGCAATGGCCGCTATGCTTTCCCCCGGCGGGGCTTTGCCCGCACAGGCGGACGGAAAGCCTGCGCTCACCTGTGCCGGGCCTGGGCCACCACCACGCGCTTCAGCTCGCCCTCGCCCTTGCTGTAGGTCTGTACCTCCGGATCATCCTGCAGGGTCATGTGGATGATGCGGCGCTGATACGGGCTTAAAGGACGGGAAGATTGGGAACGCCCGCTTTCTTTGACTTTTGAAGCCAGATACACGGCCAGTTCGCGCAGTTTTTCCGCCTGCCTCTCCCGGTAGTTGCCGGCATCGATCCGTACGGGTACGGACACGCCCATGCGCCGGCAGACGATGCAATTGACCAGATATTGCAGGGCCGACAGGGTCTGCCCGTTGCGTCCGATGAGCAGGCCGCAATCAGCGTTACTGTGCAAGCGCACCAGTACCTTCTCTTCAGCCACGTCCAGCGTGGGATCTTCTTCCCGCGTGTCCAGCAGCGGGCGGCTGAGTATATTCACTGCCTCCAGTACGGCTTTTTTGAGCAGAACCTGATCCAGATCCTTCAGATGAACAGAAGCGGCGGGCAGGCCATGCTCCTTGTCCGGATCAAAGGGCGGCATTGTTTCCTCCACCGGATGCGGGGCGGATGTTTTTCCCCTGGTGGGTGTTTTTTCCTTGCGCGGGGTAAAAGATCCAGGAGGTTGCTCTTTTTCCTCCTGTTTCGGGCGCGTTTTTACGGGGGGGCGGCAGGCGTCTTCACTCTCTTTTTCCGTGTTTTTCAGCTCGCCGGGGGAGGATGGTTTGGTTTTATCCACGCCCAGATCGAGATTTGCCATACGCATGCGCCTGGCAAGCACAACAGCCTTTTTGGCCCCCACCAGGCCGAAGATGCCGGATTTGGCATCGCTGAGAATTTCAATTTCCAGCTTGCCGCGCTCAACGCCATAAAAGGAGCAGGCCGCAGCCATGGCATCATCCAGGTTTTTTCCGGTAAATTCTTTGTATTCATTCGGCATGTTTTTTATCCTCAAAGCAGCCCGGCCTCTGTTACGAGATACCGGACCTGGAATATTTCAACTTTGAGATTATACATTTTCAAAAGTAAAACGCCTTAACTCTGTTTTCTGCTGCTTAGCTTCATTTGGCCGTGCTGCTGCGCGATGGAGATGATGTTGTTGAACAGCCAGTAAATAACCAGGCCGGAAGGGAAAGTGATGAACATAAAGGTGAAAACGATGGGCATGAGCATCATTATTTTAGCCTGCGTGGGGTCGCCGGTGGTCGGGGTCATTTTCTGCTGCAGCAGCATACTAATACCCATGACAATGGGGGTGATGTACAGCGGGTCTTTGGCGGAAAGATCCGCCAGCCAGACAATATCGGTAAAGGGCAGAAATTCGATAAAGCCGGCATGGCGCAATTCGATGGAGGAGAGCAGGGCGCGGTATAATCCGAAGAAAACAGGCAACTGCACCAGTATGGGCAGGCATCCGCCCATGGGATTGACCTTGTAAGTCTTATACAGCTGCATGACTTCCTGGTTCTGGCGCTGCCGGTCATCCTTGTATTTCTCACGGATTTTGGTCATGATCGGCTGCAGCTTCTTCATGTTTTCCATGGATTTATAGCTGCGGTAAGAAAGCGGCCAGAGGACGATCTTGATCACCACTGTAAGCAGGATGATGGCCGTACCCCAGTTGCCGGTCAAGGCATGGAACCAGCGCAGCATGATCAGAAGAGGGGAGGCGATCCAGCCGAACCAACCGTACTCCATAACCGGAGAGAGATCCGCCGGGGCGGCTTCCAAATCGTTTTTAAGTTTGGGGCCGATATAATAGCTGAATTCCGCGCTGAAATCCTGCCCCGGTTCAAGGGAGACCTGCTTTTTTTCCAGCAGGAGGGTGTAGTTTTCGTTTTGGTGTATGGCCCGCAGGTTCAGGGTTTGATCCTGGGGAATAACAGCGGTCAGAAAATAGCTGCTCATGGCCCCGGCCCACTGAATTCTCTCCCCGTAGTTCATACCGGCGGCAAGGCGCTTCTTGTCTGTTTCGTCAAGGAACTCCCCGCCTTGGGCCAGAACCACCTTGGTTACATTGGAGTATTCTTTGTCGCCGGACAGTTCACCGGTGGAGAGAGAGCGGACTATATTGACGGAACGTGCGCTTTCTGAACCTATGCGCACCAGCTCGCGCAGCACATAAGCATCGGCTTTGAGAATAAAGGTGCGCCGGATGACCAGGCCGTCGCTTAGGCCGTCAAAATGGATGGAAAGCTCCCCTTCCCGCAGGTTTATACTACTTTCACCCGCATAGCTCCAACGGGGGCCGTCCTTTTGCCCGTCCGGCCAGGTGGACTGGTTATTGATGAATAGGCCGATTGCCCCCTGAGGCAGTTCCCCGGCCTTGAGCAAATGCAGGGCCTTGCCGCTGGGTCTGGAACTTTCCGGGTCGGAGTTCTGATATTTTTTCAGGGCGAAATCTTTTAGGGTGCCCCCCGCGCTGTTAAACACTGCGGTATATAGCGGAGTCTCCACCACCACATCCCGGCCGGGCGAGGGAGGGGCGGCGGGGATGCGCAGGGGCTGCGCGTCTTCCGCCGCCGGGACGGGAGCAGGCGCGTCCGCCGGCGGCATCTGGGCGGTTGTGGGCGCGGGCTTGGGCGCCCAGCCCATGTATTGCGAAAATATCTGCCAGCCGAAAAGCAGGCCGAAGGACAAGACCACAGCAATGACAAGGCGGTGGTTTTCCATGGGGTGCATACTCCTGTAACCCGCAAAGACGCGCCCCGTCATGTCTTGCATCAAGGCAGGGCGGTAATCCGTACGAGGGTTGTTATCAGCGTGGGGGAGGAACCGGGTCCACTCCCCCGTCGTTAAAAGGGTGGCAACGCAGGATGCGCCGCAGGGACAGCAGGCCGCCTTTGAAAAGACCGTGTACGCTTACGGCTTCAGCGGCATAAGCGGAACAGGAGGGGTAAAAGCGACAGGAAGGCGGCAGAAAAGGCGAGACACATGCCTGATAGACGCGGATGGGCAAAATTACCAGACGGCGCAAATATGTCGTCAAGAGAGGCATTTTTTTGGAATTTCAAACCCTGGCCTGGGCCATCCCGTCAAACCGTAAAGGCGGCGCTCAGGTTGTCCTGTCCGGAAGGGCCGGCCGGTCGCGTTTCTGTCCGTAATGTTTAAACAGTCCTGTCAATAAAGGGAACAATTCCTGTTCCACAAGCCCGTAGCTCAGGCGGAGCGGGTCCAGGCCCTTTTTGGGCACAGCCACCATATCCAGGCCAGAGGGCAGATGGGCCTGATTAAGCCGAAAAAATTCCCGCAACAAGCGTTTTACCCTGTTGCGCCGCGTTGCGCCGCCAATCTTGCGGCTGACGGAAAGCCCCAGACGCCAAGTCTCAAGGCCGCTTTCCAAAACAAAAAAAACAAAATTCGCGCTGAAATAGCGTTTTCCTTTATGATAACACAGCGAAAATTCAGATTTTTTCAACAACCGACAGGCTTTGCCAAAGCGCTTGCCCCCGGCTTTCGCCCTACCCGGTTCTTCACCCCCCGGCCCATTCTGTGCCGGGGCAGCGGGTGAGGCTGCTAAACGGTCAATCTTTTGCGCCCTTTGCTCCGTCTGCGGCGTAACACGTTGCGCCCGGCGGCTGTAGCCATGCGCGCCCTGAAGCCGTGCAGGCGTTTGCGCTTGATCACGCTGGGCTGGTATGTGCGTTTCATGCCTTTTCTCCTTCAGCATCATTGATAAGTTCGTTCCTATACGTTCTAACGGCAGGCGCGTCAAGTTCAGCCGTTTTTAACAACGGGTCATTTACACGCTTTTTGCGCCCTTGGCAAGTTCAAGCCATTGTGTTATGTTAACTTTTTTTATCAGGCACACGGGGGATTTTGATGACGGAACTGGATAAAGAAGCGCTCAGAAATAAAATCATTCTGGAGCTGGAGCGGCTTAAGCTGGATGTGCAAAGCCTGGCCGAACTTACTTCGCCCGACACCTTGGATGACCTGGATGAAGTTTCCAGAATGGATGCCATTGTCAGCAAGAGCGTGCATGCCGCCTCGCTGGCGGCAGCCAGGCAGCGTGCGGGGAAGTTGGAGTACGCCCTTAAAAGATTGGACGCGGATCCGGAATTTGGCTACTGCGCCGAATGCGGCGAAAAAATCCCCACGGCCAGGCTCATGTCCATGCCCGAAGCCAGATGCTGCGTGGCCTGCGCCGAAGAACAGACCGGGAGGAAGACACCATGAATGCTGAAATTTACGCCGCAAGGCGCGGCTTGGCGCGGCGGAAAATGGCGGAGCAGCGCCTGGGCGGACTTTTGGTAACCCTGGACGCCAACCGTTATTATCTGAGCGGCTTTGAACTGCACGATCCGCAGGCCAATGAAAGCAGCGGCTGCCTGTTGCTGCTGCCCGGCGGCGAAGACTGGCTTTGCACCGACCCGCGTTATGAAGAGGCCGCGCGCAGGCTGTGGCCGGAGAACCAGATATTAATTTATAGCGGCACCTCCCAGGCATCCGGGACAATTAACCGCCTGCTGCGCTCCAGGGTCAAGGGGGCGCTGGGGGTGGAAGGGCGTTGCATCAGCATGGCCTTTTGCCGCGATGTCTCCAGCGGGCTGCGCGTCAGAAGCGCGGACGGACTGGTGGAATCCTTGCGCATGATCAAGGATGAGGCTGAAATAGCCTTGATGCGCGCCTCCGCCGCCCTCAATCATAAACTCATGGAGTGGGTGCCGGGCGTCTTGCGCCCCGGCCACAGCGAAAAACAACTGGCCTGGGAGGTGGAACAGTTTTTTCGCAACCACGGTGCCGAGGATGTCTCTTTCAAAAGCATTGTGGCGGTGGGGGCCAACGCGGCCCTGCCGCACGCCCTGCCCGGTGAAGATAAGGTGCGCGAAGGCGCTTGCGTGTTGCTGGACTGCGGCTGCCGCCTGAACGACTACTGTTCGGACCAGAGCAGGACCTTCTGGGTGGGCGAAAAAGCGCCGGATTATTTCAGGCGCGCCTTGGACCAGGTGCAAGAGGCCCAGCGTCTGGCCATCCGGTCCATCCGGCCAGGCGTGCGGTGCAATGAAGCCTACGCGGTGGCCCATGACTACTTTGACCGCCTGGGCGTCGCCCAACATTTCAATCACGGATTGGGGCACGGCATAGGACTGCAAACGCACGAGCCGCCCAGCCTGAACCCCAAAAACGAAACCATACTCAGGCCGGGCATGATTACCTCGGTGGAGCCTGGCCTGTATTACCCTGAATGGGGTGGGGTGCGCTGGGAACACATGGCCCTGGTTACCGAAGACGGCTGCGAGCTGCTGTAAGGCACGCCGGAGGCGCTGATCATGCGTATAGCCGTGCTGGCCTCAGGTACCGGGTCAAACCTTAAAATACTGCTGGAACATGCCGCTGCGGGCAGACTGGCCGTAACCCCGGCGCTGGTGCTTTCCAACAACCCCAAAGCCGGAGCCTTGGCCCACGCCCAGGCGCACGGCGTGCCCGTTTGGCGCGAGGACAGCCGGGGAGAGCGGCGGGAGGATTTTGACGCACGCATGCTTAAGGCCATAGATAAGTCAGGGGCGGAGGCAATTATCCTGGCCGGCTACATGCGTCTTTTGAGCGGCTTTTTCATTCAGGCCTTTGCCGGGCGCATTCTGAACATCCACCCGGCCATTCTGCCCAGTTTCATTGGCGTGGCGGGCGGCCAGGACGCCCTGGACTACCAGGCGCGCCTGAGCGGCTGCACCGTGCATTTTGTGGAAGAAGCCCCGGACAGCGGCCCGGTGATTATCCAGGCCGCCGTGCCGGTCAGTCCCCATGACTCCCTGGCAGACCTGATGCCGCGCATCCATGCCCTGGAACACCGCATTTACCCCCAGGCCGTGCAGTGGATGGCCCAGGGACGCCTCAAGGTGGAAGGGCGCAAGGTGATACTGTTGCCCCGGACAGGACGGAACAACACCGCCGAGGGAACCGTCCGCCCGTCCCTTGGACTGGCCGGGGATTCCCCCCTCGGCCCCTGGCTGGTCAGCCCGGCATTGGAAGATTTTTAGCGCGTTTCAATATGACTGGCAGGGCCGGGCGGCAGCCCCGATTGCTCCGGGCGGAATGATTCCTCCAGGGCCCCCTCTCCGGTTTTTCAGCGGCGGCGGTAACGCTGGCGATACTGTAGCTAAAGGAACCAGCGCATGAAGATGTCTTTGGTACTGCAACTGGCCCGCCTGGGAGACCTGCTGCAAACCAAACGGCTGCTTCTGACTCTGGCGGCGGAAGGCGAGACGCATCTGGTAGTGGATGCCTCCCTGGCCCCTCTGGCGGCTTTGCTTTATCCAGGGGTGGAGGTTCACGCCCTGCCCGCCCATGCCGGGGGACTGGATGCCGCCGGGGTGCTGCGTCTGGCCTGCAAAGCCTGCGCCGAACTGAGCGCCCTGCCTTGCGACAAGGTGTACAACCTTAACCGCAGCCCCCTGAATCTGGCTCTAGCCGGGCTTTTTGCTCCGGAAAAAGTCGTGGGCTACCGCCTGGAAAACGGTCAGGCCCTGGCCTCCACTTGGGCTTGTATGGCCGCACGCTGGACCGGTAAACGGCGGATTTCGCCACTTAACCTTATGGATTTTTGGGCTTTTTTTCATCCATCCCCCTGGCCGGCGGATCAGGTGAACCCTGAGGCCAAGGCCAAAAGCCCGTCCGGTTACGCGGGGCAGCGCGTGGGGGTGGCCCTGGCCGGGAGGGAGGCCAGGCGCTCTCTGCCCCCGCCTGTTCTGGCCGAGACGCTGAAGATGGTCTTTGCCCAATACAAAGGACCGACTCTGGTGCTTTTGGGCGGGGAGACGGAACAGGCGAAGGCCCGCCTGCTTTTAAAATGCCTGCCCCCGGCCATGCAGAGCAAGACCGAAAATCTATGCGGCAAAACCGCGCTTACAGAT
>JAITGZ010000015.1 GCA_031280335.1 Deltaproteobacteria bacterium
TGCCTGAACCTGATCAAACGCATTCCCGGTAAATTGAGCATGAAAGCTAAACGCTTTCAAGCTGCCCTGAGTATAGAATTTCTCCTGCTGGCTCTCAAAATTTAGATGCGTCAGCCCTGGCTTTGCCCTGCCTTTTTCTTGACAAATCATTGTTCCAAACTTACAGCCTTCACTTTGGCAGGCTATCTCACGGCTCAGGCCGCATCGCCGGGTTGCCGCAAAAATCAAGTATCAGGAGTTAACCATGATCATCAGCTCTGTCGTCTATGCCTTTGACCCCAAAAACTCCCCGGTTGGCAAGGCCAAAAGCGGGGATACCCTGGTTTTTGAAACCATGGACTGTTTTTCCAACGAAATTTCCCGCGAGGACCAGCTCATCACCACTTTTGACTACAATCGGGCCAACCCTGCCGCCGGCCCCATTTTTGTGGACGGCGCCGAGCCGGGTGATGTGCTGGTGGCCGAGATCAAGGCCATTGATCTCAAAGCGCAGGGGGTGGTCACCACCCTGCCCGAAGTCGGCCCCCTGTGCGACATCATGCAGGTGCGCACCAAGGTGCTCAAGGTGGCGGACGGCCATACCGAGTTCAACGGACTGAAACTGCCCGTGAAGCCCATGGTGGGGGTCATCGGCGTGGCCCCGGCCCAGGACCCTGTACCCTGCGGTTTTCCCGGTGCCCACGGCGGCAACCTGGATTGCAAACTCATGGGCGTGGGGGCCAGGGCCTATTTCCCGGTGCGCGCCCCCGGCGCGCTTTTTCAGTTGGGCGACCTGCACGCGGTCATGGGCGACGGCGAACTCTGCGGCACCGGCCTGGAAATAGCGGGCAAGGTTACCGTTACCCTGACCCTGATCAAAAAAACCCCGCTGGACTGGCCCATACTGGAAACCGCCGATCAGTGGCACGCCATGGCCTCCAGCCTGGATTTCGGCGAGGCCCTCAAAGCCGCGACCCGGCAGCTTTGCGCATTGGTGAGCAAAGCTTACGGCTGGGACGCCACAGACACCTTCTTTTATTTCTCCCTGTGGGGAGATCTCGCGGCCAATCAGGCCTGCCAGCCCTGCCCCGTGCCCATGGTGCTGCGCGTGAGCATACCCAAGCGCGCCGACAAGCCGCTTATCCGCGCCTGAAAAAAATGTCCGCCTCCAGGCCGGGGATGTGCCCCGTCCAAAACTTTTTGCCGTAAATATATTTTCATAAAGGAGTTTACTCACCATGCCCGATACCCGTTCCGCCACCGCTTCGGCGGAGAACGACGCCCAAAAACTGGAAAAACTGGGCTACAAACCGCAGCTCAAACGCGCTTTGAGCCTGCGCGACCTGACCATTTACGGCCTGCTCTTCATGGTCATCATCGCCCCGCACAGCATTTACGGCTTTGTACACACCGACTCCCACGGCATGTCCACCTTCGTTTATATGGTGGGCTTCACCGCCATGTTCTTTACCGCCTTGAGCTACTGCCGCATGAGCGCGCGCTTTCCCATAGCCGGGTCGGTCTATTCCTACGTGCAGCACGGCATCAACCCCCATGTGGGGTTTATCGCCGGCTGGCTCATCCTGCTGGATTACATCTTCGCCCCCGGCCTGCTCTACCTGCTGGTGGGACTGTGGTGCCAGGAACTTTTCCCGGCCATACCGGCCTGGATCTGGATTGTGCTGTTCATCATCGTCAATACCGTGATTAATGTGCGCGGCATCGAAGTGGCCGCCAAAGCCGACTTTATCTTCTTCATCGTGGAAATAGGCGTGGTCTTGGCCATTGTCATCGGCGGCCTGTATTATGTGCTGGGCGAAGGCGGCGGCGCCGGACAGCTCACGGTCGAGCCCTTCTACCAGCCCGGACGCATCAACGCGGCCTTTATTGCCACAGCCTGCAGCATCGCGGCCCTGAACTATCTGGGCTTTGACGGCATCAGCACCCTGGCCGAAGAAACACATCAGCCGGAAAGAAACGTGGGCAGGGCCATCCTGCTCTCCCTGGCCGTGATCGGCGTGGTTTTCTTTTTGCAGACCTACGTGGTATCGTTGATCGAGCCGGACTATACCAAAATGAAGCCGGAAACCGCCTTTTTCGACACCTGCGAAATAGCCCTGGGACACGGCTTCCGCATCCTCCTCCTGGTGGTCAACATCCTGGCGGTGGGCATAGCCAACATCCTGAACGCCCAAGCGGCATGCAGCCGCGTACTCTTTTCCATGTCGCGCGACCGGCTGCTGCCCGGCTTTCTTTCCAAAGTACACCCCAGGTTCATGACCCCCTACGCCAGCGTTATCTTCGTGGGTCTCCTCTCCCTGATCTGCTCCATGGTCTCCACTGTGGACGGACTGGCCCGCCTGGTCAACTTCGGGGCCATCACCTCCTTCATCATGCTCAATGCGGCCGTGTTCTGGTTTTTCTTCGTCCGCGAAAAAGAACGGAGCGGCAAAGCCATCATCCGCAGCCTGATCTGCCCCTTCATCGGCGCGGGCATTCTGATCTACGTCTGGACCGGCTTTGACCAGCTGACCCAGATTGTCGGCTTCTCCTGGCTGGCCGTCGGCCTGATCGTGGGTTTTGTCAAGAGCAAAGGCTACAAAGAAGTGCCCCAAGCCTTCAAAAGCATCAAAATGTCTTAAGATTATCGGGGCTGCCGCCCCAAACCCCGTCCGGGGGGAATGATTCCCCCCGGACCCCCTCAAAGGTTTTTCAGCCCCCACGCGGGTGAAAAACCTGGAGAAATTGACTGTTAAATGTAATATCCTCGCAAACATGCCCGTTTATATCCCCCGGCAGGAGCGGTTTAAAAATGGAAAAAACGCGCTGCGCTTGGGCCGCCGGCGGCCTTGACCTGGAAATGAACTATCATGACACGGAGTGGGGCGTGCCCCGCCACGATGATTTGGGACAGTTTGAATTTCTTGTGCTGGAGTCGGCCCAGGCCGGACTTTCGTGGCGGACCATCCTGAAAAAACGCGCAGGCTACCGGTGCCTCTTTGCCGGTTTTGACCCTGCACAGGTGGCCCGCTTTACAGAAGAGGACGTGAACCGGCTGCTGACGGATCCCTCCATTGTGCGCAACCGCAAAAAAATAGAAGCCGCCGTAAGCAACGCCCGCCTTTTTTTGGAAACCGCCGCCAAACATGGCTCTTTCAGCCGGTGGATCTGGGGCTTTGTGGATGGAAAGCCCATCAAAAACGCCTGGCGGGATATACGCGAGGTGCCCGCCCGCACCCCTCTTTCCGATGCCGTTGCCGGTGAAATGCGCGGCATGGGTTTCAAATTCATGGGCAGTACCATCATCTATGCCCATATGCAGGCCACAGGCATGGTCAACGACCACCTGACCTCATGTTTTCGCTACAACGAGGTATGATCCGCAACGGAGCCATAGTCTCCGCCCTGCCAGGGCACATGGCGCATATTCGGGCGAAGATCCCCAGGCGTACCGCAGGCAGTACCGCAGCGAACCGCGTGCGGCTCAGCCGGCAAACAATAAAGGCATCTATGCAGGATAAACAATTTGTTAAAAGCCTCTTCAAGGCCTTGTCCATAGTGGAGCTGCTGGATGAACGCGGCGAGATGGGCGTTACGGAAATAGGGCGGGCCCTTGGTCTGGATAAAAGCACCGTCTTCCGCCTTTTGTCCTCCCTCAAAGAAAGAGGCTATGCCGCCATCAACCCGCACACGCAAAAATACAGCAACAGCGGCAAATTTTTCATCCTGGCCCAAGGGGTGCTGCGGCGCTGCAAAATCAACCCCCTGTTAAGCCCCTTGCTGCAAAAACTGGCCGAAGAAACGGGGGAAACAGTCAATCTGGCCGCTGCGGACGGCGATGCCGTTCTATATCTGGCCAGCCACGAAACGGACGATATCGTCAAATTGGCAAGCAGCATAGGCAAACGCCGCCCCTTGCACTGCACCGCCGCAGGCAAGGCCATACTGGCCTTTCACCAGGAAAATTACGTCCGCTCTCTCTACGCGCACCTGCCTCTGACCCCCTTCACCCCCTTCACCCTGGTCGCCATGGATGCTCTGCTGGAAGATCTGGCCGCCTCCCGCAAGCGCGGCTATGCCCTGGACAACCAGGAACATAACCTGAACATACGCTGCGCGGCCATCCCGCTACTCAGCCCGCGCGGAGAACCTGTGGCGGCCGTTAGTATCTCCATGCCGCAGTTCAGGCATGAAGCCGCTCCCGAACGCTATGAGCGCTGCATTGCGGCCCTGCTCCGCTCTTCCTCCTCCCTGACCGTCGCCTTGCTCGCCTGACTAGAAGGGATGAACTCATTTCAAATGTATAATCTCAAAGCTGATCTGCTTTAATTTGCTTAAAAATACGGATGGTTGAACATGGAACATTTTGAGCTGGTTTTGGAGCGTAATGACCCTGAACTGCGCGGTCCGGCGCGTTTGTGGCGGCACAGGGGTTGTGGAACGCAGGTGTTGAGTTTTTGCAATCAGGATGAAAACAAGGTTTTCGGGGTATCTTTGCGTACGCCCCCGCCGGATTCCACCGGCCTGCCGCATATTCTGGAACATTCCGTGCTGTGCGGCTCGTCCAAATATCCTGTGCGCGAGCCTTTTGTGGAATTGCTCAAGGGGTCGCTGCAGACCTTTCTCAATGCCTTCACCTACCCGGACAAGACCTGTTACCCTGTGGCCAGCGCCAATCTGCAAGATTTTTACAATCTGGTGAACGTGTATATTGACGCCGTCTTCCATCCGCGTCTGGCGGAATCCGTGTTCCAGCAGGAAGGCTGGCATGTGGAGGCGGAGGCGCAGGGAGGAGAGAGGCGCTATGCCTTTAAGGGTGTGGTCTATAATGAGATGAAGGGGGCTTTTTCCTCCCCTGAATCCGTGCTGGAGCGCCAGGCGCTGCACGGTCTTTTTCCCGATTCGCCCTATGGGCTGGAATCCGGCGGGGACCCGCAAGAAATTACCAAGCTTGCCTTTGCGGATTTTGTGGCCTTTCACCGGCGCTATTACCATCCTTCCAACGCGCGTTTCTTTTTTTGGGGGGATGATCCGGAAGCGGAACGACTGCGTATTGTACACACGGCGGTCAAGGGCTATGACCGGGCGGAGACCGGGCTCTCGCTCCCTCCCTTGCAGCCGCGTTTTGCCGCGCCGCGCGCCGCGCGTCTGCCCTATGCGGCGGGAGAAGGCGCAAAGGCCATATTCACCCTGAACTGGATGCTCCAGGAAGCCGACGGCACGCCGTCGGGGGTGGAATATGCCTTGGCCGCGCACATGTTGGAGCACATCCTCATTGGTATGCCAGCCTCTCCCTTGAGCCGTGCCCTGCTGGAATCGGGCCTGGGCGAGGATCTGGCCGGAGGAGGGCTGGAAGACGAGCTGCGCCAGCATATCTTTTCCATCGGCCTTAAGGGGGTGGATGAAGACAAGGCTGGCCGGGTGGAGGGAATCATCATGCGCACCCTGGAAGAACTGACGCGCCAAGGTATCCCCCCGGCATCCATGGAAGCGGCCATCAATAGTGTGGAGTTCGACCTGCGCGAAAACAACACCGGCCGTTTCCCCGTAGGTCTGGCCGTGATGCTGCGCAGCCTGTCCTGCTGGCTCTATTCGGATGACCCCAAAGACGGGGCCGCCTTAGCCCCGCTGTGTTTTGAAGCCCCGCTCCGGACGATCAAAGCCGGGGCGTCCGGGGGCTACTTTGAAAGGATGCTGCGCTCTCTTTTTCTGGACAACCCGCACCGCCTTTCTCTGCTGCTTTATCCGGACCGCGAACTGGGGCAGAGGCAGAAGAAGGAGGAGGAAGAACGCCTGCAAACCATGCTGTCCGGGATGGATGAAGGCGCCAGGGCGGCCTTGGCGGAAAACACCGCCCGTCTGAAGCGTCTGCAGGAAACCCCTGACCCGCCGGAGGCCCTGGCCTCCATCCCGCGCCTTAAACTGGAAGATCTGCCGCTCCATAACCGGGAGATTCCGCAGCGTCCAGCGCAGGATCAGCCCGTGCCCGTATATGTCCATCCACAGCCCACCAGCGGCATCTGTTACCTGGAGGCGCACCTGGACCCCCTCATCCTGCGCCGGGAACTGCTCCCCCTGCTCCCCCTGCTGGGCCGGGCCATGCTGGAGATGGGCAACCGTGAACACGGCGAGATTGAACTTAACATGGAGATCGCCCGCAAGACCGGGGGCATGGATAGCGGTATCCAGGTCTTTGCCCGCCTGGACGATGGCCGGCCTGTGGCCTCCCTGTGCCTGAGCGGCAAGGCCACGCTGGAGCGGGCCGAAGACCTCTTTCGCCTCAGCGCCGAACTGGCCTTGAAAACAAACCTGGATGACCGGGAGCGCTTCCTCCGCCTGCTGCAAGAAGAAAAAGCCCGCCTGGAACACGGCCTGATTCCGGCCGGGCATCAGGTCGTGGCCGGGCGCATGCGCGCCTCGCTCTCGCCTGCCGGTCAATGGAATGAACTTTTAAGCGGCATAAGCTATCTGGAAGAGGTACGCGGCTTCTGCGCTCTGGCCGAATCCGCCTGGCCCGTCCTGCTGGCCCGCCTGGAAGAAACGCGCACCCTGCTGCTGCGCAGGGGGAATCTGCGCCTGAGCATCACGGCGGAAGAAGAAGCCCTGCCCCGCCTGGAAGCCCTGGCCCGCAGCCTGGCCCTGGAGTTTCCGTCCTCCGCTGCCGAAGGCGGCCCGCAGGGCGCGCTTCAACCGGCCGCCCTGCCCGCATGTGAGGCCCTGCTCACCCCGGCACAAGTCAACTACGCGGGCAAAGGCGTCAATTTATACGCGCAGGGCTACGCTTGGCACGGCTCGGCCCTGGTGGCCCTCAAATACCTGCGCACAGGCTGGTTGTGGGAAAAAGTGCGCGTACAAGGCGGGGCTTACGGGGTCAGTTGTTCCCTGGACCGGGCCGGAGGCGACTTCTGCCTGGTCTCTTACCGCGACCCGGACTTCAGGCGCACCCTGCGCTGTTTTGATGACTGCGCCGATTATCTGCGCAGTCACAAGCCGGATGCCGCCGCTTTGGAAGCGTCCATTGTCGGGGCCATAGGCGAAATAGACGCCTACCTGCTGCCGGAGGCCAAAGGCAGCCTGGCCTACAAACGCGCCATGAGCCTGGATAGCCCGGAAGAACGCTCCCGCCTGCGCCGCGAAGTGCTGGAAACCAGGCCGGAACACTTGACCATCCTGGGCGAAGCCCTGGCCCGGGCCATACCCCGGGCCGTAACCGTCGTTATGGGCGGACAGGATCTGGAAGCTTACGCCAGGCAAGAAAAATGGAGCGTCAACAGAGTTTTATAGCGGGCGGGTTTGCGGCGACAGCCCCAAACTGAAAAAAGTAATATTTATGCTCAATCTGCTTAATCTCAGCCGTGTGGAACTGGAGGATTTCATCACCCGTGATTTGGGCGAGCCTTCTTTTCGGGCTGTTCAGGTCTGGCGTTGGCTTTGGGCTGCGGGAGCGCGTTCTTTTGCGGAAATGAGTAATGTCAGCAAAGCGCTGCGCGCCGCATTGGCTGAGCGGGCTTTTATTTACAGGCCGGAGACGCTGGAGGAGCAGCGCAGTCGGGATGGCACGGTAAAGCTGCTTTTGCGGTTGGCGGATGGGGAGCTGATTGAGACGGTGCTGATCCCTGATGAGCGTCCGGGGAGCGACAGGCGCGTTACCCAGTGTCTTTCCAGCCAGGCGGGATGCTCCATGGGCTGTCTTTTTTGCGCCACCGGCGCTTTGGGTTTTGTCCGCAATCTGGATCATGCTGAAATTCTGGGGCA
The DNA here is from genome assembly GCA_031280335.1 of Deltaproteobacteria bacterium. GTDB lineage: Bacteria > Desulfobacterota > Desulfovibrionia > Desulfovibrionales > Desulfovibrionaceae > WRHT01. The sequence continues at coordinate 7,735 of JAITGZ010000015.1, forward strand.
GGTGCTGGTGGGACGTGAAGTGCTGGCGCGGGATTATGGCCGGGGATCCGCCCCGCGCAACCTGGTTTTTATGGGTATGGGCGAACCTTTGCTTAATTTGGACAACCTGCTGCGCAGTCTGGAAACAGCCCATTCAGAGCAGGGACTGCATTTTTCCCGCCGCAGGATTACGGTTTCCACCTGTGGGCTGCCCCATGGACTGCGCCCTTTGGGAGAAAGCGGTCTGGCGGGTCTGGCCCTTTCTTTGCACGCCCCGGAGCAGGAGCTGCGTGCGCGGATAATGCCCAAGGCCGCCCGCTGGCCCATGGATGAGCTTCTGGCGGAGCTGGAGCGTTACCCCCTGGGAGCGAGGGAGCATATCACCCTGGAGTATCTGCTACTGGGAGGAGTGAACGACGCGCCGGAACAAGCGCGCGCCCTGGGGCGTCTGGCCCGGCGGTTGGAGGCTAAAATCAATCTCATTGCTTACAATATGACGGAAGGCGCGCCCTATGCAGCTCCGTCGCCGGAGCGGGTGCTGGCCTTTGAGCGCGAACTATGGAGTCTCGGCCTGGTGGCTGTACTGCGTCGGAGCATGGGAGCGGACATACAGGCCGCCTGCGGGCAGTTGCGGGCTTCCGCCAGTAACAAAGCTGGCGATGGGTGATGGCTCAAAAGCCCGCTTTGTATTTTTTTATTGACCATCTCCCAAAAGTGGGGTAGTCGTTATTCTTTGTCCCCATCGTCTAGCCGGCCCAGGACAACGGCCTTTCACGCCGTCAACAGGGGTTCAAATCCCCTTGGGGACGCCAGAAATTTTACAGGGTTATACGCCTCTGTTGCTAGTGGAGCATGTCGTGTACATGCCCCTGTGTACAAAATGCCTCTGGATTCGCCTCCAGGGGCATTTCCTTTTCCAAAAGGCCGCTTACGGCCCTGCCTATGCCACTCTTGCTCAAACCGTCCAAAATTGTTTCCTGATCGGCATACAGCCCAGCGCTCCGGACATAGATGTCCGTGGTGGTCGCCCTGGAATGCCCCAACAATACCTGCGCGGCAGAAAGGCCTCTGTCCACAAATGTGATGGCTGCCGACTTGTGTCGGATAGCATGGAGTCCAAAAGGCTTCACTCCGGCCCGGGCGCAAAGCGCGTTCATAAAATGCAGCCTGGCCCGGTATGGCTGTCCTACCGCGCCACACTGCGTTTGCATAAACACATTGTCCACCTCGCAAGGTCGCGCGTCATGCCACCAGGCGAGAGCCTTGATCAGTTCCTCATGTATCGGTAGCCACCTTTCACGCTCTGCTCCGCCTCCGGCCTTACGGTCGGTGAGCCGGATCCTGCCGGCAGGCAGATCCACATCAGCCCAGGAGAGCCGGAAAAGCTCTCCACGCCGCGCGCCTGTGAAATACGCGGCCAGCAGGAACACCAGATCCTGGCCTTTGGCCAGCTGAAGCACCCTGATGACATCCTCCTCCGGAGGGACATAGCGATGCGTCCGCTTGGACGGAAATGGCTTGATCCGTTCCACCACCGCCGCGCTCTGGGGAAAATCCTCCACATAGTCCATTCCCCAGTTCCAGGCCGAGAGCAGATTCTTGCGGTAGACATTGGCCCGGTTCGGCCCTTTTTTATCAGCAATGCTGGCCAGAAACTGATAGACCAGAGGCCGTGTAATGTCCTCAAGTCTGCCGATGCCCTCAGCGTTGCAGAATGCGAAAAAAGCCTTCATAACCGTTGTTTTCTCCACATACGTCTGCCGTCTCATAATTCGCGCCGCATGGCCCAGATAGCCTTCACCCCAGGCCAAAAGCCTTTCTGAGGCCGTGGGGATCCGCCTCTGCGGTTTTTCCAGCTGGAGCAGCGGACTCGGTTCCAGACCGAGTTTTCCAAGGGCGTCCAGTATTGTCAGACCCTGCTTCAGCATTGCCTCGATTTTTTCCTTGTGTTCGACCTCCCATGATTTTGCGGCCGTCCACTCCGGCCCCTTCTTCCTGCCGGGCGGGAACAGTCTGCAAGCAACCTGCCTGCCGTCCACAATCACCCGCGCCCACCACGCATTTCCTCTGTCTTTGCGTAAACTCGGCATCGTTGAACGCCTCCATCAGCGCGCCCCAGCGAAACCGCCAGCGGTTCCCAAATTGCCTGCCGCCAATTTCAGAAGCTACCTGTCTGATCGTTCTGCGGTCAAGACGTAACTCTTTGGCGACCTGGTCAAGAGTGAGAAAATCGTTGGGAGCGTAAGGCATAAATTCACTCACACAGTCCGTATGTCAGTGTGCCGGGCAGCAGCATGGGGCGATGGGCGGAACTCCTCCCGGCATTGGGGGATACCCACAAAAATTCGGTGCGTATGGCGGACATTTCCGCAATGGCGGCACAGGAACTGATCTGCCAGTCCGCGTAAAGCTCGCGGTATAACGGGCTGTCGTATCCTGAAAGTAAAACCATGCCACGCACGGAGTGCAGCACTTCCGCCAGCTCCACGTGCTGCTCCCGCGTCATTTCGTGCCTATACCGATCGCCGTGCGCGGTACGC
>JAITGZ010000034.1 GCA_031280335.1 Deltaproteobacteria bacterium
GCATCAAAAATACACATACAGTGATAATACTCCGGAATTATGCGGATAATTTTTGCCTGTTCCGATGCGCTCAGGCATCAGAACAGGCGCGCCGATGCGCTTTTGCCTTAAATATACGCAAGCTCAAATATAAATTTCGGGCTGAACCGCTGTAAAGTTTCTCCCCGGCTATTGAATAATGCGCGGGAGTGCTTATCTGAAGTTAAAGCTAACCCCGACCCCGCCCTCAAAGCGCGCCTTCCCCTCTGTGGGGAGCGGGCGCGCGGCATTGCGGCATGAGGCATAAATATATGAGCGAGCAGAATTACGATAACGAACACGCGCCCAGCCCCGGCGAGCAGCCGGAACAGGCGGAACCGGCGGAAGCCGCGCCTGAGGCGGAAGCCCAGGCCGCTGCGCCCACAGCTCCCGCCTCTCCCGCCTCTCTCACGGATGAGAGCGGCGAAAACCCCTCCCTGCCCAATGACATCCCCGGTGTGCTGCCGGTGCTGCCGGTGCGCGATGTGGTCATCTTCAACTATATGATGCTGCCTTTGTTTGTGGGGCGCGAAAGCTCGGTGCAAGCCGTGGACGCGGCCCTCAACGGCAACCGCTACCTGCTGATTCTGACGCAGAAAAATGAGGCGGTGGAACAGCCCGAACCGCAGGATCTGCACGATATGGGCACAGTGGTGAGCATCATGCGCATGCTCAAGATGCCCGATGGGCGCATGAAGCTGCTGGTACACGGCATAAGCCGGGCCAAGGCCCTCAGCCTTATGCACAACGGCGCTTACATGGAGGCCGGGGTGGAGCTGACCCAGGAAAGATCGGAGCATCCCGCCGGGCTGGAAGTGGAGGCGCTGATGAACGCGGCCCGGGGTCTGAGCGAAAAAATCCTCAACCTGCGCGGCATCAACAATCAGGAGATCAACGCCGCCCTGGCCGGGGTGGATCATCCCGGCAGACTGGCGGACATCATCGCCTCCAACCTGCGCCGCAAAATAAACGAGGCCCAGGAGATTCTGGAAATACTCGACCCGGTGGGGCGCCTTCATCTTGTGTACAAACACCTGAGCAAAGAGGCCGAACTGACCAGTATGCAGGCGCATATCCAGGAGAGCGCCCGCGAAGGCATGGACAAGGCCCAGCGGGACTATTATCTGCGCGAGCAGCTCAAGGCCATACGCCGTGAACTGGGCGACGGCGGCCAGGAAGGAAACGACCTTGACGATCTGCGCGAAGCCCTGAACAAGGCCAAGCTGCCGCCGGAGGCGGAAAAAGAGGCGCATAAGCAGCTGAACCGCCTTTCTTCCATGCACGGCGATTCCTCTGAATCATCCGTGCTGCGCACCTACCTGGAATGGCTGGCGGATCTGCCCTGGAGCAAGCTGTCGCGCGACAGCCTGGACATCAAAAAAGCCAGGGATATACTGAACGAAGACCATTACGGACTGGAAAAGGTCAAGGACCGTATTTTGGAATTCCTTTCCGTGCGCAAGCTCAACCCCCGCTCCAAAGGTCCCATTCTATGCCTTGTGGGGCCTCCGGGCGTGGGCAAGACCTCTCTGGGGCGCTCCATAGCCAGAGCCATGAGCCGCAAATTCCACCGCATGTCCCTGGGCGGTATGCGCGATGAGGCGGAAATACGCGGGCACCGCCGCACCTACGTGGGGGCCATGCCCGGACGCATCATCCAGGCCCTTAAGCAGGCCGGCACGCGCAACCCGGTGATCATGCTGGACGAGGTGGATAAAATCGGCACGGACTTCAGGGGCGACCCTTCTTCCGCCCTGCTGGAGGTGCTGGACCCGGAACAGAATTTTTCTTTTACGGATCACTACATCAACATGCCCTTTGACCTTTCCAAGGTCATGTTCATCTGCACCGCCAACACCCTGGACACCATCCCCGGCCCCCTGCGCGACCGTATGGAGGTCATCACCCTGCCCGGCTACACCATGCAGGAAAAAGTCAAGATCGCCCAGCGCTATCTGGTGGCCCGCCAAACCAAAGAAAACGGTCTTAAAAAGAATGACCTGCGTTTTGGCGGGGACGATGTGCTGGAGACCCTCGCCAGGGAATACACCCGCGAAGCCGGTTTGCGCGCCCTGGAACGCGAAATAGGTGCCATCTGCCGCAAACTGGCCCGTCAAAAAGCCGAAGGAGCAAAACCGCCCTTTGAGGTGGATGTGCCCATGACGCACAAACTTTTAGGCGCGCCCCGTTTCCTGGAAGAAGAACCGGACAACAAACTCCAGCCCGGCGTAGCCCTGGGCCTGGCCTGGACCCCGGTGGGCGGGGAAATACTGCATATCGAAGTGAGCGCCATGCCCGGCAAAGGCACCCTTACCCTGACCGGACAGCTGGGCGAGGTGATGAAAGAAAGCGCCCAGGCCGCCGTAAGCTACGCCCGCGCCCACGCCCGTGAACTGGGCATTCCCTCCGACTTTCACGAAAAACAAGACCTGCACATACACGTACCCGCCGGGGCCACGCCCAAAGACGGTCCATCCGCCGGGGTTACCCTGGCCGTGGCCGTACTCTCCGCATTGAGCGGCAGGCCAGTGTCCCCGGATCTGTGCATGACCGGGGAGCTGACCCTGCGCGGCAATATCCTGCCCGTGGGCGGCATCAAAGAAAAAATTCTGGCCGGCGTGGCCAGAGGCATCAAAAACGTGGCCATACCCAAACAAAACCAAAAAGATCTGGAAGATATACCCGCAGAACTGCGCAGCCAGATCAAAATACACCTCATCTCCGTCCTGCGCGAGGCGCTGCACCTGGCCTTTGTCCCCGCCCGCGCCCCCGCCGCCGGGACCAGGACACGGCGTTGAGACCCAAGACCCGCGCAAGGTTTTAGAGCAATTAGAGCATATTATGGAAACGCTGATTTATTCTCTTGAGGGTGCCTTGCCGTTATGCCGAGGGGACGGCAAAGATAAGGCGGTATCTGGTAACCATGTCCGTTTAGCGCCGCCGGCCGGCGTAATGCAAACGTGAAATAATGCCGATTCCGGTTTTTTCAAACCGGAATCGGCATTATTTCACCGCGCAGGGACGTCCCACATTCACCACCGCCACCTCCTCGACGCTGAACATCTCTTCAAAGCGCTCCACCAGCGCCTCCGTATCCTTTTGCAGCTTATAGCGCATCTCCTCTTCATGCAGAGGCACAACCTGATAAAAGTTCACTTCTTCCCCATCATTCAGGCGGCAGACATGGGGATCGCTTTCTTCCTCATCCTCTTCCGCCTCCAGGTTGAGCAGGGGCTGCATGAGCAACATACAGGTGAAAGGGGCGTTTTGCGCCACAGGTTCCCCCGTTGGCACGCTGTGCCCCCAGCCCAGCCAGGTATCCTGCTCCAGGGGCAGGCGGGCCAGAATCTTCAGCCAACGGAGCGGCCAGTACCAAATTTCATCATCGCTATCCAGCTTCCAGCCGCCGGGCAGGCAGATGAGCAGTTCCGCCCGTTCCAGTTTGTACTCCGCAAGCTCTCCGGGCACGTTCATGCGGTGCGCGCCCATGCCTGATGTTACCAGGGTATAGTAATTCCGTCCCGGAGCGGGCTTGACAATATAAATATCCACATGGATGTCCGGCGAGACAATTTCATGAAAGACATTTTCCACCGGGCCGAAGTGTTTTTCCACATGCCTTTCCAGCGCGAGCATTTCTTCTTCGCTGTACACTTCCGGCAGGGTCTCGCCCTGCTTGTCCGCATCTTTCTTTTTCCTGCCCGGGGCCATATTCCGCTCCTTGGGTTTGTATTGTCATATTGTCCGTCCGAAACCGGGTACGCGCAGCCGTTTTTCGATCTTGCCCAGTACCAGGGAGGCCAGACTGGTCAGGGCAAGATAATAGACCCCGGCGGCCATGAATATTTCCGGATAGCGATAGGTCTGCGAGGCCAGAACCTTGGCTTCGCCGGTCAGTTCAACGCAGGTGGTCAGATAGGCCAGAGAGGAATACTTGATAAGATAGACGATCTCGTTGCCGCAGCCGGGCAAAGCGCGGCGCATGGTCTGGGGGGCCAACACGTACAGCGCCGTTTGCAGCGGGCTCATGCCCAGGGCCTGCGCCGCCCTGAACTGACCCTGCTTTACCGAAAGCGCCGCCCCGCGCACATATTCCGAGTGATAGGCCGCGCTGCACAAGGTAAAACCCAACACCGCCGCGCTGAAGCCGTCCAGGTACAGCCCCAGCCTGGGCAGGGCGTAATACAGCATGAACAACTGAACCACCAGGGGTACGCCGCGAAAAAGGGCGGTATATACATCCCCGGCCTTGCGCAGCCAGGACGGGCCAAAGGCCCGCGCCATGCCCAGAACGAAACCTCCGGCCAGACCCAGCGTGGCCGAAGGCAGAATCAGGGCCAGACTCATGCGCAGCCCCCGGTTCAGCACCGGAAAAATATCGTTAAGGTAAAAGTTCCAGTCCATTGGCCTTCAAACCATCCCGCCCGGCCAACTCCAGAGAGAGGCGGGTGCAAAAATCCAGAGTGCGCGTACCGGCCCCCTGCCTTAGCAGAACGTCCGGCCCGCCCTGTTCGATGATCCGCCCGTTGTCCATAAAGAGTATTTCATCAGCCAAAGCGCGGGCAAAATCCATCTGGTGCGTGGCCATGAGCATGGTCATGCCGCCGGCGGCCAGATCGCGTATAACCGCCAGCACCTCGCCCACCAGTTCCGGATCCAGGGCGGAGGTGGGCTCATCCAGCAAAATGGCCCTGGGATCCATGGCCAGGGCGCGGGCCAGGGCCACGCGCTGCTTCTGCCCGCCGGAAAGTTCCGCCGGGTACAAGGCGGCGCGGTCTGCCAGACCCACGCGGGCCAGTTCCGCCAAAGCCCTCTCCCCGGCTTCACGCCTGGAAAGACCGCGCACCTTTTCCAGGGCTATGCTCACATTGCCCTGGGCGCTCAGGTGATCGAACAGATTGAAGTCCTGAAAAATCATGCCCACCTGCCGGCGGAAAAGCCGCAGCTGCCCGCTGTTGTGCTGGTTCAGCCTTTCCCCGTCCAAAAATATCTCGCCCTGATCCGGCCGGATCAGGCAGTTGGCGCATTGCAGCAGGGTACTCTTGCCCGCCCCCGAAGGGCCTATGAGTACCTTGAGCTCGCCCTTGCGCAGAGAAAGGGAGACGTCATTCAAAATGCGGCGTCCGCCCAGACTCTTGCCCACACCCTCCAGGCGCAGCACAGACTGCTCTCGCGGCTCGTTTACGCACGCGGCACCTTCTACGCGCATGGCATCCTCAGGCATGGGCATGCCCAGGCAGGCGGGTCTTTGCTTCCAGGCCGCGCAAGAGCTTAAGCCCGACCAGGGTGATGGACAGATAAATCAGCCCGGCCAGGATATAATAGGTAAAATGCCCGCCGGTGCGCGAAGCCACATGATGGGAAGCGGCCAAAAGCTCAGGTACGCCCAGCACATGCACCAGGGCGCTGTCCTTGAGCAGAATGGAAAACTCGTTGGACCAGCCGGGCAAGGCAAGGCGCAGAGCCTGAGGCAAAATAACATGCCTTATGCCCTGCAAATCGCTCATGCCCAAGGCGCGGGCGGCCTTAAGCTGACCATGGGGCAAGGCCTCAATACCCCCCCGGAAGATCTGCGCCTGGTAAGCCGCGCTGGTCAGCCCCAAGACAATACAGGAAGAGGCCAGGGCGGAAACATCCAGGCGCAAGGCGATGAACAGGCCGAAATAAAACAGATAGAGCAGCACCAGAATGGGCGTGCCGCGAAAAAACCACACATAAAGCCCTACCAGACGGATCAGGGCCGGCGGGCCGTAAACCTGGGCCAAGGCCAAAGGTATGCCCAGCACAAGACCCAAAGCCAGAGAAAAGAACACCACCTCCAGCGTGATCAGCGAACCAAACAGAATATAAGGCAGTTCGCCCGCAACGGCATAAATATCTTCAAGCATTACGCAATCACCCGGAGCATTTTTACCTTGAGGCTGTGAATTTCAATTGACTTTTACTTTTGTAATTCGCCTCTGAAAGGGAATTTGCCTTTTCGCAAATTCCCTTTCAGAGGGCGGCTTGAAAAAAAACAAATCACCGTACGGGTTCAGTTGGGAGGGTTTTGGGTAAGGAACCTCATGGGGTAAACCCCTTGCGGTTCCTTCCCCAAGACTATCTTAGCCTTTCCCTCCCGCTGCCGCTGTTTGAATTAAAATTCCCTGACGACGTTCCTTCCCCAAGACCATCTTAGCCTTTCCCTCCCCCAAATAGATTGCTCCGGCAAAATTTCTACTGATGGCTGTTGTACTTGTCTTGAAGTTGCCGCCAGAAGGGGTCTTGCCGCAGCAGCTTGAAGCCCTCGTTGATCAGTTTACGCAGT
>JAITGZ010000112.1 GCA_031280335.1 Deltaproteobacteria bacterium
TCAACAACCTGGATGAAACGGGGTAATGCCGTCCTGGTGGAGGCCGTCCTCTTCGAGAGCCCCGTGGTGGCCGGGCTGGCTGCGACGGTGAACACGGCCCTGGCAGCAGCGCCCCGGCGTAAACAGCGGACCTTTACCATTGATTTGAGCGGCGTCTATACGGGCCCCCTGTCGGCAGTGTTCAAGTCCAACGACAGCCCTGACGGCAGCGCGGGGGTTGATCTCGCCCCTGCCCAGACCTTGACGTTCAGCACCGCCGGCTACGCCAGCCGGAAGGCCACCCTGCCGGCTGCCCTGCAGCGGGCGGGGTATGTGTTTCAGGGGTGGAATACCAAACAGAACGGCTCAGGCGCGGCCTTTACCGCCGCCTCTGACGTAACCGGCGCCATGACGGTCTATGCCAAATGGGCGAAAAAAAGCGGCGCCGCTGCCGCAAACGAGGCCGCGGCCATTGGGGTGTCCCTTTCCTGGCCGGGCAGTGGCGCCGGCTGGATTGCCGAATCAAGCGGTTCACTGGTGCGGGATCTGGACAACGAGTTTATCACCGGGGTCAATCCCCTCAAAGCGGCGGCCCTTGCCATTGCCACCGCTGACCTTGCCGATGCCGGGGACAGCGGCGCAACCCTGCCCTATGACGGCTCAGGCACCGCCGGACACGCCACGTCCTGGCAGAGCAAGAACAGCGCGAGTGAGGCGGATTTTGTCATCTACTATAAAATACCCGGCGCCGCTTCCTATGCCAGCGCCAGTGAGAATCTGTATTTCCGCTTTTCCTGGGACAACGGCCCCTGGAGTCCCTGGCAGTGGGCGGTGAATTCCGCCACCGACACCAGTTCTTTCCAAACCTCCGCCGGCGATCTGTACTTCAAAACCAGCCAGATCTTTGCGGACGGCGGCCCGGGCAGCTGGGTAACGAAGGGGGATCTCTTGACCCTGGAGATTGCCCTGTTTGATGGCGCGGTGGTTGCTGTGCCCAACAGGCCCGTTGATCTGCTCACCCCAAGCACCAGAGCCCGCCGCAAAGAGCGGCTTTTCACGGTGGATTTGTCGGAAGTTACCATAACGCCCTAAGAGCCTGTTTAAATTGTGGATTTTTGCGGCCAATAGACCGCACAAATCCCGATTTTCGGGCTCTGCGAACCTTCGGTTCGATGGAGCCTGCAAGGTAGAATTTTAAACAGGCTCTAAAAACACTGCGGGGCTGCCCGGCGCTGCCGGGGGAAGGGGTTTCACCGGATACTGAGTTCCCCAAGGCAGTGCAAGTCCTGTTCTTTCATATATTCCCCAATGCCGGCAATGATCTCTGTCATTGCCGGGGGGTGGGCAAAGGTAGCCGAACCCACCTGAACGGCAACAGCGCCGGCAAGGAGGAATTCCAGGGCGTCTTCCGCACAGGCTATGCCCCCCATGCCCACGAGGGGAACCTTGACCACTTCCCACAATTCCCAAACCATGCGCACGGCGATGGGCCGTATGGCCGGGCCTGAAAGACCAGCGCTGATGTTGCCGAATACGGGCTTTCTCGCACGGATGTCAATGGCCAGGGCCTTGAAGGTGTTGACCAGGGAAAGGGCGTCCGCTCCTGCATTCACGCAGGAGCGGGCCACTGCCGCCAAATCCGGCGCATTGGGCGAGAGTTTTACCATCAGGGGCTTGTGGGGGGCGGCTTTGCGCACCGGGCCGGTTACTGATGCGGCGGCGGCGGAGTCCAGGCCGAAGGCCATGCCGCCGGCTTTTACATTGGGGCAGGAAATGTTGAGTTCTATCATGTCCACTTCCGAAGCGTCCAGAAGCCGGGCGCCTTCAACGTATTCTTCCACCGTTGAACCTGAAAGATTGGCAATCACCGCAGGCCCCAGGGTCCGCAGGCGGGGAAGTTCCCTTTCGATGAATGCAGGGATGCCGGGGTTCTCAAGACCGATGGAATTCATCAGCCCCGAGGGGGTTTCGTGGAGCCGCCGGCCCTGATTGCCTGGACGGGCCGCGAGAGTCAGCCCCTTGGTGCAGATGCCCCCAAGGCCGGCTATGTCCAAAAGGCCCTCGTATTCCCTGGCGTAGCCAAAAGTTCCTGATGCGGCAATGACCGGATTCCTCAGCCGCACGCCTGCTATCAGCGCCGTAAAGTCCGGGGCAGGGGCGGGTTTCTTTGGGATGGTTCGTTCAGTCATCAAAAATTATCTCTTCAGCCCTGAAAACCGGCCCGTCGGCGCAGCAGCGCTTGTTTCCACCGGTGGTTTTCACCGTGCAGCCCAGGCAGGCCCCAACCCCGCAGGCCATGTGTTTTTCCATGCTGAGAAAGCAGGGGATTCCCCCAGCGATGCAGGCATCCCCCACGGCCCTGAGCAGGGGCAGCGGGCCGCAGGCAAAGACCGCTTCGTATCCCTGGGGGCTGAAAAAATCAGGGATGCGCCCCTTAAGCCCTTCACAGCCATCCTCGGTGGCGATAGCCAGAGAACGGGCCTTGAGGGATTCAAGCCCAAAGGAAGTGCTCCTGAAGCCGGCGTAGAAATCAAAAGGCCGGCTGCCCAGTTCCACTGCCAGGGCCAAAAGGGGGGCGATGCCGATGCCGCCGCCAACCAATGCAAGGGGTCCTTTGGGGAATGACGCCGCCTCAAAGGGCTTTCCCAGGGGGCCGGAAAGCTCCGCTTCTTCCCCGGCCCGCAGGTCTGCCAACTCCCAGGTACCCCGGCCCCGGCGGGCCGCAAGAAAGCGCAGGATGCCCCCATCTTCAGGGCCGCCCCTTGGCTCCCACCCGGCAACGCTGAGGGGCCGGGCCAGAAATACCCCGCTGCGCCAAGGCTTTATGAGGAAAAACTGTCCTCCCCGGGGAGCCGGACCGCTCCAGGCAAATTGCAGGGCGATGATATTTCCGGCAGCAAAAGACGAAGAAGTACATTCACAGAGTATGCTTCGTTTAGCGAAGAAGCCGGAAGGCAGCGCATCCATGAGCCAAGCATACCCCCAAAACCTGCCCCAAGGCAACGGCCCCCCAAAGGAACACCACCTCATTCTGGCAAAAACTCCCCCGGCAGGGGCAGGAAGCTGCGCTGCAGGAGGAAAATCAGCGGATGTGCATGCGGTTGTTATCGTCGTCTTTTTTCACTTCAAGGGTTACCTGCTGGAGGGCGCCGCTGCGCTTCATGGCAATGAGGTAGGCCCCCATCTTTTTATCACACACCGCAATGTGATGAAGCACCCAGTCTTTCAGGTAGTACACAAACGAGAGCGGCGCAAGGATTTTTCCTGCCTTGAATTCTTCGACCTTGCTGAAAACTTCCCGGACAAAGTCAGCGTGCTCCTTTTTATGGGAAGCATAATCAGGGTAATTGATCCGTTCCATCACCTTCTCTTCCGTGCCAAAGTGGTAACCAACGTAATCAACCGCCTCATGAATCGTATCAAGGAAAATGTTTTTCGATTTCCCTTCCATACAACTGGCAAAGAGTTTATTCGTCAGCTTAATGAGTTCCATGTGCTGCTCGTCAATGAGTTTAATGCCCACTGAGTAGGAACTCTGCCAGGTAACAATAAATTTTTCAGCCATTTTCCACCCTGCCCTGTCAATATCATTCGGGAATCAATACGTCCCCTATAAAAATACTCAAAAAAAGGCGTGGCGTAAAGTATTTTTAGTATTTTTTTTCGCTGTTTTGGAGTTTTATTCACTCCCGCCGCCTTGCCCCCTGTCCCAGAGTGGTGTATGCTGATTCTGTTCACTGTCATTTTAATCGAAGGAGGAAATTGATTTATGGAAAACTTTGCTGCTCTGGTCGCCGCTGTCAACGGCGCCGTCAATGCCTGGGTGTGGGGACCTCCCATGCTCGGTCTTATTATCTGCACCGGGGTCTATCTGACTATCAGGACCAAATTCTTTCAGGTTTCAGAGGCAAAAGATACGAGTGATAAAACCTGGCTGGCTATTTTCACCAAGAAAGCTGTCAGAAGCACCACCGAAAAGAAGGCAATCACCCAGTTTCAGGCCCTTTCCACCGCCCTGGCAGCTACCATCGGCACGGGAAATATTGCGGGCGTGGCCACGGCGATCTCCATTGGCGGGCCGGGAGCTGTGTTTTGGATGTGGGTATCCGCGTTCTTCGGCATGATGACCAATTACGCCGAAAATGTACTCGGCATCTTCTACCGCACAAAGAACCTCAAGGGTGAATGGTCAGGCGGCGCCATGTATTACATTGCCAACGGCTTCAAACGGATGGAGCTCGAGGCCAATGGCTTTGAAACGAGAACGTTTCTGCAAAGCCTTGCCAAGCCCCTGGCCTTCATCTTCGCCCTTTTTTGTATGTTCGCCTCGTTTGGTATTGGCAACATGACGCAAATTAATTCCATTGCCAGCGCGCTGCACGATACCTTCAAGGTTCCGCCTCTTGCTACGGGCATTGGACTCGCGGTGCTTGCGGGACTGGTTATTATCGGCGGCATTAAACGTATTGCCCAGGTAACAGAACGTATCGTTCCCTTCATGGCGATAGTGTACATCATCGGCGCATTGTATATTCTCATCACCAATATCAATTTGGTCCCCGCGGTATTCGGCGAAATCTTCAAAGGAGCTTTCGGCCTCCACGCCGCAGCCGGCGGCGCCGCGGGAGCTGCCATGAAGCAGGCGGTTACGATGGGCTTCAAGCGCGGAGTATTCTCCAACGAGGCCGGTCTTGGTTCCTCCGTGATGGTACATTCCGCTTCTGACGTAAAAGAACCGGTGGTTCAGGGCATGTGGGGCATTTTCGAGGTGTTTTTTGATACCATCATCGTGTGCACCCTTACGGCCTTTGCCATACTCTCTTCCGGCGCGCTTGAAACGGGTCTCACCGGGGTGCCCCTGGTGAACGCCGCCTTTGCCGCAGGCTTTCACGAGTTTGCGCGGTATTTCGTTTCCCTGGCGGTACTCCTCTTTGCCTTTTCCACGGTTCTCGGCTGGTCGTTTTATGGTGAAAAGGCGGCGGAATACCTCTTTGGCAACAACGTGGTGATGCTCTACAAAATCCTTTTTGTTACCTTCATCATTGTGGGAGCGAGCATGGAACTGACCCTGGCCTGGGACATCTCGGATACGCTTAACGGCCTCATGGCGCTGCCCAACCTCATCGGCGTAATTTTCCTGTCGGGCACGGTTTTTGCCATCACCAGGAACTATCTTGCCCGCCGTGGCGGCGAGCGTATCAAGCCCATGATATCCGCGTATCCTGCCACCCAAATTGAACAGGAAGCCAAGATGGTACAAGACGGCGAACTGTAAGAACGAAAACGCGCCGCGCCGCCCCTTCCCCGGGGCGGTTTGTGGTGAACCGGGGGCCTGGAACATGCCTCTTGTTTTTTTTGTTTTTCCGGGTCATACTTGTGATATGATTAAACCTATTGCTAAATTAATAATCGCCCTGAACGGCAATCTTAAACGGGATCAGATTGCGGCGGGCTTTTCCTGGGGCCTTCTTTTGGGCCTTGTCCCGGCAGGGAATTTCTTCTGGATCATTCTCTTCGTAGTTTCCTTCTATTTTAAGCACCACCATGCGTCCAAGGTGCTGGCCCGGGCAATCATCAAAATTTTCATCGCCGTGATAAACCCCCTG
>JAITGZ010000142.1 GCA_031280335.1 Deltaproteobacteria bacterium
CGTGTCCAGAGTGGCCAGAATTTCTGTGGGGTGGTGCCCGTAGTCATCCACCAGGATAATGCCCGCTCTCTCTCCTTTGCGCTCAAAGCGGCGTCCCACTCCCCTGAACTTGGCCAGGCCCCGGCGGCAAGCCTCCGCCGGTATGTCCGTCTGCAGGGCCACGCCTATGGCCGCCAAAGCGTTCAGGATATTGTGCCGTCCCGGCTGGGACAAGCAAAATTCGCCCAGGGGACTGCCCTTAAAGCGCACGCTGAAGCGGCTGCTTTCACCCAGTTCAAGTACTTCCGCCTCCAGGTCGCTGCCCGCATCCAGTCCGTAGGTGAGCAGGGGCCGCTTGACCAGGGGCAGGACGCGGCGCAGGCCGGGGTCATCGCCGCAGACCACGTTGAGGCCGTAAAAAGGCGCTTTGTTCATAAAGTCCACAAAGGCCCGGTCAATGTGCGCCTGGTCGCCGTAAAAATCCAGATGATCCGCGTCAATGTTGGTGATGACGTTGATGATGGGAAAAAGGCACAAAAAAGAGCCGTCGGATTCGTCGGCCTCGGCCACAAGGTAGTCGCCGGCTCCCAGACGGGCGTTGGCACCATAAGCGTTCAGGCGTCCTCCAATGATCACGGTGGGGTCAAAACCGGCTTCTTCCATGATGGCGGCCACCAGGGCGGTGGTGGTGGTCTTGCCGTGGGTGCCGCCGATGAAAATGCTGTTGCGCAGCCTGCTTATCTCGGCCAGCATCTCCGCCCTGGAAATGACGGGTATGCTGCGGACGCGCGCCTCGGCCACTTCCACGTTGTTTTCTTCTATGGCTGTGGACTTGACCAGCACGTGCGGGTCAGCCACATTGCCCGCCGCGTGCCCGATGGCGATGTTGACGCCCAGATCGCGCAGATGCCGCAGACTGGCGCCGTCCTTAAGGTCAGAGCCGCTGACCACAAAACCCATGTTGTGCAGCACCTCGGCAATGCCGCACATGCCCGCCCCGCCTATGCCCACCATATGGACACGTTTTATTTTGTGTTTATACACGTTTCTTATCCGCAGGCCGCACGGCCAGACTTTCGGCTTCATCAGCCAGTTTTTGCGCCGCTTCGGGCCGGGCCAGCAACCGGGCCGCTGTGGACATGGAGCGCAGCATATCTTTATCGCCCAGTGTCTCCCGCGCCAGGCGCGCCAGGATTCCCGGCCCCAGATCCTTTTGTTCCAGCAGGCGGGCCGCGCCGAGTTTACGGAATGCCTCTGCATTGACCCATTGGTGGTTGTGCGCGGCCAAGGGCAAGGGGATGAGCAGGGCGGGCAGGGCGGCGGCGGCCAGTTCCGCCAGGGTGGTAGCTCCGGCTCTGCACACGGCCAGATCGGCCCAGGCGTAGGCCTCGGCCATGTCATCAATAAAAGCTTCCACTTTGACCTGTTCCTCCGCGTATGCCACTGTTCTTTCCCTGACCCGCTCAAAATCCCGGCTGCCGCTCTGAAGGCGCAGCCTGAACCCGGCCTGGAGTAAAAGTTCCAAATCTTCCAGCGCCGCGTCATTCACCGCCCTCGCCCCCTGACTGCCGCCCAGGACGAGGATGTGGCGCGCTTCGGACCTGGGGGGCCGCAGGATGTTCACCGCCCGGCGCACCGGATTGCCCGTGAACACGCATTTGCCCTGGGGAAACCATTGTTCCGCCCCTTGAAAGGAAAGGCAGACCCGCCGCGCCATTTTGCCGAGCAGCCGGTTGGCCGTGCCCGGAATGCTGTTTTGTTCATGCACAAGGCAGGGCGTTCCCCGCAAAAAGGCGGCCAAAAGCCCGGCCACGGCCGCATAGCCGCCAAAACCCACGACCACTTCCGGCTGAAAACGCCGTAAGATGTTCACGGCCTTGCCTACCGCTCCCGCCAGGCGCAAGGCCGCGCCCACGGAGCGCGTAAACCCCCGCCCGATAAAGCCGCGCGCGGGCAGGGCGGCAAAATCCAGCCCGGCCTTGGCGGCCATTTGCCCTTCCGGGCCGTAGTCTCCGCCCAGAAATAATATTTTCGTCTCCGGCGAGCGGCGGCGCAGTTCTTCCGCCAGGGCCAGCGCCGGAAAGATATGCCCCCCGGTTCCGCCGCCGCTCAGGATGACCCTAGTCAACATGGGCTTTCTCCCGGCGCGCGTAACGCGAATACTTGAGGAGCAGTCCGGCGCAGATCAAAGAAGAAAGCAGGGAACTGCCGCCGTATGAAAAAAAGGGCATGGCCACGCCCTTGGCCGGAATGGAGGAACTGACCACCGCCAGGTTGAGCAGCATGGGAATGATCAGCACCAGGGTCAGGCCAAAGGCGGTGAGGCGGCCGCGCAGATCGTTCTGGAGCATGGCGGTGCGCAGCCCCCGCCAGCCCAGCAGCAGAATCAGGGCAAAGACGGCGCTGATGCCGATGAGGCCCAGTTCCTCCCCCAAAGCGGCGATGATAAAATCCGTGTGTATTTCCGGCAGGTACAAGAGCTTGGCCTTGCCCAGTCCCAGGCCCACCCCGCTGATGCCGCCTGAACCCAGGGCCAGAAAGGATTGGATAATTTGATAGGCCTTTTCGGGATAGGAGAAAGGATCCAGGAATATATTCAGGCGCAACAGGCGGTAGCCGGAATTTATGGTGAGCAGCCAGGCCCCGGCGGCGGCCAGCAGGCCGGTTATGCACAGGTAAAAGAAACGCGCCCCCCCTGCCAGGCACATGAAAAAGAGCAGCATGCACATGACCACGGCCGCGCCGAAATCCGGCTGCAGGAGCAGCAGGACGCAGATGGTGCCGGTAACGATGAACAGGGGGAGCAGCCCCCTGTTGAAGGTTTTGACCAGATGCTGTTTATTGCTGAAAAAATATCCCAGGTAGCAGACCAGGGCGATTTTGGTGAATTCCATGGGTTGCAGGGTGGCGACATAAAGGTTCAGCCAGCGTTTGGCCTTGGGCGTACCGGCGGGAGCAACCAGGCACAGTACGAGCAGCACAAGGCAGACCCCCAGGGCCGGGTACTGCAAAAGTTCAATCAAGGAGCGGGGCAGCAGCCAGATGATCAGACACATGAGCGCCAGCCCCATAAAGGCGATACTCATCTGACGTTTGAAAAAATAATAGGGGTCATGATGCAGGGCCTCACCCGCGCCGATGCTGGCGGAAAAAACCATGATCAGCCCCAGGCCGAGCATGCCCAGCACAGCGGCCATGAGCAGCCAGTCCGGCGCGCCGGGGGTGCTTTCGTCCCGCGTCCGCAGGCAGCCGGGCCGGGCGGGTCTGAAGTCGGCGGCAAAGCTGGGGCTGAACCCGGCGTCCATACTCATGGCGTTTGCTCCGCGAGGCGCTTGAAGTCGTCGCCCCTGGCCTTGTAATCAGCGTATTGATCAAAGCTGGAGGTGGCCGGTGAAAGCAATATGGCCTCGCCCGGGCGGGCCGCGTCCCGCGCCCGGCACACGGCCGCTTCCAGGTTTTCATCCCAGCTCATGGCAACAGTGTTTTGCCAGGCCTTTTCAAAATGCTCCCGGCTGCCCCCAAAGAGGGCCACAGCCTTGATTTTTTCACGCAGCAAGGGACGCAGGCTTTCCAGATCGCCTCCCTTGAACACGCCCCCGGCCAGCAGGAAGGCCGGGCGGTCCAGGCTTTGCAAGGCCGCGCGCAGGGCTTCCACCGTAGTGCCCTTGGAGTCGTCTATATAAAGTACCCCGGCATATTCCCCCACCTTTTCCAGCCTGTGAGGCAGGGCGGCAAAGTCCCGTGTTGCCGCTGCCGCCTGCGCCTCGGTTACGCCCAGCGCCCGTGCGGCCAGGAAGGCCGCCTCCATATTGGCCTGGTTGTGCCTGCCCTGTAATTGAGCCTGCGGGAAGCGCCTCCCGGCCGCGAAGTACTCCACCCTGGCCCGGAGCGGATGGCGCTGCGCAAGGCTGAAAAGTTCCTCGCCTAAAATGGCCGTGTCCGCTGGTGTCTGGTTGGCGAAGATGCGCAGCTTGGCCGCTTCATACTCGGCAAAATCCTTGTGCTGATCCAGATGGTTGGGCGAAAGGTTCAACAACAGGGCCACCTGGGGGTGAAAGGCGCGGGTGAGCTGTAACTGGAAGCTGCTGACCTCCAGAACCAGAGCGTCAGCCGGGGGCGCGCCCGCTTCACGTTCCAGAATATAGGCGGAAAGGGGCGTGCCGATGTTGCCGCCCAAAAAGACTTTTTTGCCCGCAGCCTTGAACATGGCCGCGATCAGGCTGACGGTGGTGGTTTTGCCGGAAGTGCCGGTTACAGCGATGATTTTTTCTGAAACAAAGGCGGCGGCCAGTTCCAGCTCGGAAAGGCAGGCCGGATTTCCGGCCTGGATCAGGAGCGGTTCCAGGACGGTCCAGGGCACGCCGGGACTGGGCACGACCAGGGCCGCGCCTTGAAAGTGTTCCGGCAGGTGCGCCCCGGAGACAAGCTCCAGTTCCAGCGGCGCGGCTTTATGCATAAAATCACGGCTGAAGGGTTTTTTGTCCAGCAGGCGCACCCGCGCCCCCAGGCGGCGCAGCAGGGCGGCGGCGGCCAGCCCGGAAACTCCGCCGCCCACCACCACAGCCAGGTCTCCCGCCTGTACCGGGCCATGCGATAATATTCCGTATCTGCTCATAATGGTCTCACCTAGCGCAGCTTGATGGTGGAAAGGGCGGCCAGGCCGAAGATGATGGATATGATCCAGAAGCGCATGACCACCTTGGTTTCCGGTATGCCTTTCATCTGAAAATGATGGTGCAGCGGAGCCATGCGGAAGATGCGCTTGCCCTTGCTCATCTTGAAGTAACCCACCTGCATGATCACGGACAAGGTCTCAATGACGAAGAGTCCGCCCATAATGACCAGCACCAGCTCCTGCTTGCACAGCATGGAGAGAAAGCCCAGGCTGGCCCCCAGAGGGAGGGAACCAGCGTCGCCCAGAAAAATCTGGGCCGGGGGGCTGTTGAACCATAAAAAAGCCAGGGATGCCCCGATGAGCGCGCCGCAAAACACGGCGGCCTCGCCCGCTCCCGGCACATACCCGACTTGCAGGTAAGAGGCGAAATTGATGTTGCCGGCGATGTAGATAAAGATGGAAAGGCAGACCAGGGCGATGATGGTGGGGCCGATGGCCAGGGAATCCATGCCGTCGGTCAGATTTACGCCGTTGCTCGCCCCAATCATGACCAGCAAGGCGAAAAGCGGATAGAACAGGCCCAGATCCGGGTTCAGATTCTTGAAGAAAGGAAAGGCCAGGGTGGTGGAAAAATCCGGCAGGCGCATGAGCAGTATGGTCACCAGGCATCCGGCAATAATCTGGCCCAAAAGTTTCTGTCTGGCGCTCAGGCCGCCGCTGTTGTTCTTTCTTTTGATCTTGAGCCAGTCGTCCAGCAGGCCGACCAGACCGAAGCCGAAAAAAACCAGCAGGCACAGCAGGATATGCGGGTTGCCCAGGTTGCCCCAGAGCAGCACGCTGATCAACATGCTTAAGAAAATGGCGATGCCGCCCATGGTCGGGGTGCCGGCCTTGCCCTTGTGTTCCCGCACTTCATCCTGGATGTACTGGCCGCATTTGTTCCTGTTCAGCAGGCTGATGAGCGCGGGGGTAAGCAGAACGCCGACGATAAAGGCGGTCATAAGGCTCCAGACCGTACGGAAGGTGATGTACCTGAGTACATTGAAGATGATGTGTTCCGTTCCGAAAATGGTGTATAAAAAGTAGAACATGCGTCCGCCTTATGCGCTCAGGGCAAGAAAATAGTTGCGGTTGAATTCTTCCGCCAGCTGTTCCAGCCGGTTGCCGCGCGACCCCTTGAAGAGTATGGCACCTTTCGGCTCTCCCGTCCGGCCGCCTTCAAAAACGGCCCGCAGATCCGGCAGGGCGGCGGCAAAATCCTCTTTATCGCGCAGGGCGGCGAAAGCTCCCTGGAAAGCGCCCGCACGCAACCCCTCGCGCAGGGGTTCGACCTGGCCGCCTTTCCAAAAAAACAGGGCCGCGCCGCTGGCGGCAATATCGCGCCCCAGGGTGTAATGCGCCTCCGCCGCGTAAGCGCCCAGTTCCAGCATCTCGCCCAGCACCAGTACCAGCGGGCCGCCCGTTTCGGCGGCCATCTCCGCCGCTGTGCGCAGCATACGCGCAGTGGAGAGCGGGTTGGCGTTATAACTGTCGTCAATGAGGGTGATCCCCCCCCGGCGGACGCAGTTAAAGCGCTGTTGCGGCGGCGCGGCCTGGGCCAGCCCGGCGCGTATATCCCCGGCGTCAAGCCCCAGCAGGTGCGCGGCCCCGGCTACGGCCGCCACGTTTTCGCTGCCGTAATCGCCGCGAAAGGGCGCGGTGAGTTCAAAACTTTCGCCCGCAGCGCGCGCAAGGTAACGCCCCGTATTCAGCGAAGCGGGGCCCAGATAGGCGGCGCGGTAGGGCGCATCATCGCGCCGGGTGGAAAAAAGGCATAGATCATCTTTACGGATGGCCCGGCTTTCGCGGAGCAGGTCAGGGTAATCCGCGCTGACCAGGGCAAAACCGTCCGGACGCAGGTAACGGAGCAGGGCGGCCTTTTGCCGGGCCACGCCCAGCTCCCCGCCCAAACCTTCCAGATGGGCCGCGCCCACATTGAGTACCAGGGCCAGATCCGGCCGGAGCAGCCCACCCAGCTCATCCATGTCGCCCTTTTCGCTTATGCCCGCCTCCATAACCCAAAAATTCGCTTCCGCCGGGGCGTTGAGCATACTCAAGGGCAGCCCCAGGCGGTTGTTCAAATTCAGCGGGTTGCGTGCGGTCAGGCCGCGTACGGCCAGTACCGAGGCCAATGCCTCTTTGACCGAGGTCTTGCCCGCGCTGCCGGTAATTCCCATGACCTTGCCCTTGAAGCCTTCCCTCCAGGCCGCGCCGAGCTTCTGCAGGGCCAGGGCGGAATCTTGAACGAGCAGTACGGCCAGGGGCGGGGTTCGCTGCCCCGCAAAGGGATTTTTTTCCGCCACTATGCCCAGCGCGCCCTGGGCCGCGGCCTGCCGGGCAAAATCGTGTCCGTCGGCCCTGGCCCCCTTAAGGCAGATGAACAGGGCTTTCTCCCCGGCCTCACGGCTGTCCAGCACGGCCCGCGTGGGCCGCTGATCCGCCAGATCCTCCGGCAGAAGATGCTCCCGGCCCCCCAGCAGGGCGGCCATTTCGCGCAGGGTGAACATGCCTAAAGCTCCCCGTTCCGCGTGCCCAGAAGCTCGCGCAGCGTTTCCTGATCGCTGTAATGTATTTTATCAGCGCCGATGATCATGTAGTCTTCATGTCCCTTGCCGGCCACCAGCAGGGCGTCGCCCGACCGGGCCAGACTCAGGGCCAGGACCGTGGCCGCGCGCCGATCCGCCTGTACATGGGTTTCGGCCTTGCCCCGCATACCGGGCAGCACATCTTGAATGATGGCCTGGGGATCTTCCAGGCGCGGGTTGTCCGAGGTGAGTACGGCCACGTCGGAGAGGCCGGAGACGGTCCGCCCCATGAGCGGGCGTTTGCTTCTGTCGCGGTTGCCGCCGCAGCCGAATACCGTGATAATGCGCTTGAACCCGGCGTCGCGCAGTGCTTTTATGGCTTTTTCCAGGGCATCGGGCGTGTGGGCGTAATCCACAAAAACATGCAGTTCCCTGTTGTTGGCGATGCGCTCCAAACGCCCCGGCACGCCGGTAAAACCCTCCAGCGCGGGCAGATGGCGCGCCTCAAGCCCCAGGGCCAGGGCCATGGCCTGCGCCCCCATAAGATTCATGGCGTTAAAACGTCCCACCAGAGGCGAGCGCAGCTCCCAGCTCTGACCCTGAAAATGCTGGCGCAGATGCAGCCCCTGCGGGGTCAGGGACAGGATTTCTCCATGCAGCAGGGGCACAGGGAGCTTTTTATCCTCAAGCCCATAGGCAATGGTCCGGCCGGGCAGGGCGGCGCAGGCGCGCAGCAGGCGCAGGCCGTAAGGATCATCCGCATTGACGGCTCTGGCCTTGTGTTCCGGGGGCGGGCCGCCTTGGGCGGGACCGTAAAACAGCCTGGCCTTGCAGTGGTGGTAATCTTCCATGTCCGGATGAAAATCCAGATGATCCTGACTTAAATTGGTCCAGAGCGCGCCGTGAAAATGCAGCCCGGCCACACGGTTTTGAGCCAAGGCGTGGGAGGAGACCTCCATGAACGCGGTGTCGGCCCCGGCGGACTTCATGGCGCCGATGAGTTCATGCAGCTCCAGACAACCGGGGGTGGTCAGGGCGGCGGGGCGGGAAGCGCCGGGCCAGCGGTAGTTTACGGTGCCGATCACGCCCACCTTGTACCCGGCTTGCGTAAAAAGGTGTTCCAGCAAAAAGGCGCAGCTGGTTTTACCGTTGGTGCCCGTAATGCCGCACAAAAGCCCTATTTCCGGACGGGAGGCGAAACGGGCTGCGGCCAGCTCACCCAAGGCCGCGCGGCAGTCCGGCACAGGGATGATCTCAGGGCTATGAGGCATATCCGCAATTTTGAGCATATGCTCAATCTCTGCCGTCTGATCCGGGGCGCAGACCAGAAAGCGCGCTCTCCTGGACAAAGCCTCCGGCACAAAGTCCAGGCCGCCTTTACCCCCTTCCATGGACGGGGGCAGAGCGACAAAGGCGTCGCCCGGCCGGACTTTGGCGGAATGGACCGCGGGAGAGGTCTCTTGTCGCGCCGCAAGTTCCAGCAGGGTGTTGAAGTTTTGTTCGAGGACATGCATCAGGATTTGTCCTCCAGCCAGATCACAAAGGCATTGTCCCCAGGCAAAGGCTCGCGCAAAGGAGGGAAGCTCCCCAGGGGCCAGTCGGCACCGGGCGGGGGGGACTGGCGCGCCACCCTGGCCCCCTGCCCGCGCACCAGGGGGATGATGTTGCCTGCGGCCAGCACGGCGGCGGCTTCATGCAGGGCCAGCCCACGCAGATCCGGGACTTTGTGGAAGGAAGGAAGCCCCCGCCCCCGCTCCGCCGGACCGGCGGATCCGGTAACGGATGCGCCGGCCAGACCGCTTCTTTTCAGGGCGTCTTCCCTGGCCATGCGCTGGGTGTAGGCGGCGGGTTGAAAACGCTCGGCCTCATCCTCCAGGGCGGTCGCGGCTTTAGGATCGGCATCGGGAAGGCGCCCCAGAGAAGCCAGGGCGTCCGTCAGCACCTGTTTAAAGATGGGGGCGGCCGCAGTGGCACCGTATTTGTTGTTTCTGGGGTCAACGATTACCACCAGTACCAGCAGTTCCGGCTTGTCCGCCGGGGCTACGCCCACAAAGGAGGCAATGCGTTTTTCTCCATATACCCCCTGCTCCGCCACCTCCGCTGTGCCCGTTTTGCCCAATACCTTAAGCCAGGGGATGCGCGCCGCCCGTCCGCCTCCGTCCTCGTCGTTGACCACAGCCTCCAGCATGCGCATAACCCTGGCGGCGGTATCAGGCGAAAAGATGCGTTCTTCGTCCTGGGCGGGGGGGGCGTCCAGGATCAGGCGCAAGGGCTTTTTGATCCCGCCGTTGATCAGACACAGATAGGCCTGGGCCATCTGGATCAAGGTGGAAGAAAAGCCCTGCCCGAAGCCGGCGGCGGCCAGATCCACCTCTCCCCATTTTACGGCCTGGCGAAGTATGCCGGGGTTTTCACCCGTGAGCGGCAGGGAACTCTTTTGCCCGAAGCCCAAACGGTAAAGATAATTCTGATATTTTTTCGCCCCCAGCAACATGGCGATTTTGCCCATAACGATGTTGCTGGAATATTTCATCCCATCCGTTACGGAAAGAAGCTTTTTGGGACGGGTGTCGGTAAAGGTTTTGCCGCGCAGGGTCCATTTGCCGTTTTCCGTGTCAAACAGCGTGTCCGGGGTGATTTTGCCTTCTTCCAGCGCGGCCGCCACCACAAAGGGCTTGATGGTGGACCCGAATTCCAGGGCATCCATGGCCAGACGGTTACGGCGGTGTTCCGGAGGATATTGGGAATACAGATTGGGATTGATCAAAGGGGCCTGGGCCCAGGCCAGAATTTCGCCGCCGGCGGCATGGACCACCAAAGCTCCGCCCCATTGCGCGGCATTTTCACGCACGGCGGCGGCCAAGGTTTTTTCCGTGTAATGCTGGATGGTGGAATCAATGGTTAACTGCAGATCCCTGCCGTTCAGCATCTTGAGATTGCTCAACATGCCGTCTTCCATATACATGCGCGTGCCGGAGGCGCTGCGCTGCGCCTGAAAAAAAGTACTCCGCCCGGCCAGTCTGGATTCAAAGGACCGTTCCAGTCCTTCCAGCCCTATGGAGTCCTGCCCGGTAAAACCCAGAAGCTGAGCCGCCTGATGGCTGTTTTTGTAAATGCGGCTCTGCTCGTTGTACAGTTCAAGACCGGCCAGGCCGGCCTCGCGTATATCCCTGGCCTGTATCTCGGAAAGGTTGCGGCGCAGCACCAGATACTTTTTGGAGCTTTGCAGCTGACTGATGATTTTGTCCTGCGGCACGTCCATAACTGAACTCAGAAAAGAGACGGTCAGAGGCATGTCCTTGATCTGCGGCGGACGAACGGCCAGGGAGTAGCTTTCTATGCTGGAGGCCAGCGCCGCCCCGTGGCGGTCCAGAATGGACCCGCGCCGGCCGGTGTGTTTTTCCGGTATAAGATGCTGGCGGGCCGCCCTGGCCGCAAAGTCCGTGCCGTGATTGATCTGCAGGTCATAGAAATTGCTCCAGATATAGCCCATGAACAGGGCGAGCAAAAAGGCCACCGCCAGCATGGGTATTGCACCCCGGACGGGTTCGTTGCCTTTGCGGGCGGCGGCGCGCCCCCGCGCGCGGTTTGAACTTGGCATGGCCTTCATATATAATCTCAAAATTAAAGTATTCTAAAATGGGGCTATGGTTCCAGGCGCCGTATTTGCCCCGGTCTGGGTCTGGACATATCCAGGCCCAGGGCCTTGATTTTCTTTTCCAGCGAGTGCTGGTTGCTGAGTACGTCCCGTTCCGCGGCGAGTTTTTCGGAGTGGGAGAGCAGCTTGGAGTTTTCCATTTTGGCTTCGCGCAAGCGTTTGCCCAGGTCGATGAGCGGGCGCGAATGCACCCAGACAATGGCCAGGCCCAGCAAAAAGTTAAGGCCCAGGGAACAGGCCAGAAGCAATATACCCGGGCTGTTCCGGGGGGCGCCGGAGGTTGCGCTGTTTACTTGTTTTTGATCCATGTTCATATATATGTCTGTTTTTTAAGTCAGTTCTATCCCCGCCCCTTTAAGGGCCATGTATGCGTCCGTGCTTTTTTGGTAACGCCCTTCAGGTCGGTTGCGCCAATGGGGGTGCCGGCTCCGGCAGGCGTTCAGCCACGCGCAGTTTGGCGCTGCGCGCGCGCGGGTTGGCGGCCAGTTCCGCTTCGCCCGGGGTCAGCGCTTTTTTGGTGATCAGGCGTAGAGTGGGGCGGTGTCCGCAGAGGCAGCGCCGCACATGGGGAGGGCAGAGGCAGCCGGCTGCTTCCGTGCGGAAAAAATGTTTGACCAGCCGGTCTTCCAGGGAGTGAAAGCTGATTATGGCCACCCGCGCCCCAGGGTTGAGCCTGGGGACAATGCGTTCCATAAAAAGGCGCAGCTGCCCCAGTTCGTCGTTCACAGCCAGGCGCAGGGCTTGAAAGGTTCTGGTGGCCGGATGGTTGCGGGCCTTGGCCCGCCATGAGGGCGGATAGGCTTTTTCCACCAGGGCGGCGAGATCCCCCGTGCGTTCCAGGGGGCGGACGGCCCTGCTTTGCGCCACGGCCCTGGCAATGCGCCCGGCCATGGGTTCTTCGCCGAATTTTTTTAGAATGGATTCCAACTCTTTCTCCCCCAGGCTGTTCAGCAGTTGGGCGGCGTTCATCCCTGTTTCAGAATCCAGGCGCATGTCCAGGGGCCCGTCGCGCATAAAGCTGAAGCCTCTTTCCGCTGTATCCAATTGCAGCGAACTGACCCCCGCGTCCACCAGGGCGCCATCCACTTTGTCCCACCCCAGGTTTTCCAGGGCTGCCGCAAAATCGGCAAAGGGCAGGTGCGCTGTGTGCAGCGCCCGGCCGAAACGCGCCAGGTTAATCCCGGCCAGATTCAAAGCCCGGCGGTCGCGGTCCAGGCCCAAAAGCTCCGCCCCCGGCCCGGCCGCCTGCAAAAGCAGGGCCGCATGTCCGCCCAGGCCCAGGGTCGCGTCCAGGTAACGCCCGCCCGGTCTGGGCAGCAAAAGTTCCGTAAGCTCCCCGGCCAGCACCGGCACGTGCGCGGGCGCGTCCGGTTTCATCGGCGGCGCGGCCCGGGCCGCGCCGGCCTGATCCTTGCGGGCAGGGCGGCGGGAGCGCTCTTTTTCATGCCCACATGGCTGAAGTCCATATTCTGGCAAGCTTCCCATCGTTCAGGCTGCCAGATTTCAAAAAAATCCCCCAGGCCCACCAGCACGGCCGCGGCGTTTATGCCCGCATAGCGCAGCAGGTTTTTGCTCAGCAGAATGCGCCCCTGGGCATCGGCCAGCATAGGCTCGGCCCCGCCCCAGACCTGGCGGGCGAAGTTTCTTTCCAGCAAATCCGCCGAATCCATTTTGCTCTTCAGGTCTTCTTTGTACGGTTCCCAGTCGGGCAGGGCATAGCCGCGAACGCAGCTGTGTATGGTGGTGAGGATGAGCCTGCCTTCCGCGTCCTTGGAGAACAGCGTTTTGCGAAACTCCGGCGGCAGAACCAGCCGGTTTTTGCTGTCCATAAGACGGTCTATGGTACTCATGAATTCCATAACAGACCCATTTTTAAGGCTTGTGCCACATTTTTTTCTACTATATCCCACAAGTTCCCACAGGTGTCAAGACCGTAAAGCGTGAAAGAAAAAATATTTTTGTCCTCTTCAGCCGGTAACCGGGGCAATGCGTCTTGGAAGCGCTCCGGGCCGGGGCAGGCAATCCTTTCCCCCTGCCTATACCGGTCAATATTTTGTCGCCCGTGGCGCGTGCGCTGGGTGCCGGCGGGCGCAAAAACATGATGTGAATATGCGATATTGTACTGGCATGAATTTTGCTTCAAAAAGCGCGAGGGCCTTGCGCCTGTCATTGTAAAGGAGCAAAAGTTATGGATCAGGCCGTATATGTGGTAACGGACAATATTGCCGCCGCAGGCGGCGCTTCGGAGTGCGCCCTTGCCGGGCGCGGCGAGGCGGCCGGACGGCAGACGGAAGAATGGAGCGCCGCCAAGCGCTGGAACCCCTTCAACAGTTATAAGCTGGTGGCCCATGTGGAGCGCTGGAAGCACATACGGCGCGGGCGTCCTTTGCCGCCGCCGGCCCTGGTTACGGTTGATCCGGCCAATGTCTGCAACTTCAACTGCGTCTGGTGCAATGCCGAATATATACGGCAGCACAGAAATGCCAGTCTGTCGGAAAAGACCTTGCTGGATCTGGCGGACTTTTTGCCCGTATGGGGGCGCGGCCGCTTTTCCGGCCATTTCGGCGTGGGAGCCATCTGTGTGGCTGGCGGGGGGGAGCCTTTGCTGAACAAGGCCACCGCCGCCTTTGTGGATAAGGTTGTGGCCGGGGGCATAGATGTGGGCATGGTGACCAACGGCAGTCTTATATATGACTGCATGGACGCCTTGTCCCAGTGTACCTGGATAGGCGTATCCGTTGACGCCGGCAGCGCGGCTGTTTTTAACAGCCTGAAGGGATTTGGCCGGGATAGCGGCATGTTTGACAAGGTCATCAACAATATGGCCCTGCTTACGGATTACGCCCGCAGCCGCCACGCCCGTCTGGGGCTGCCGCATCCGGCCTACGGGGTGAGCTATAAATTCTTGCTGCACAAGGACAATATAGGCGAAATTTTTGCCGCCGCCAGATTGGCCAAGGAAATAGGCTGCAAGAACATACACTTCCGTCCGGCGGGGACGCCCTGGGACAAAATGGGCACAGACGATGAAATAGTCTTCAGCCGGGACGATATAGCCCTGTTTCAGGAGCAGATCGCCCTGGCCCGTGAACTGGACTGCGAAAACTTCAGCGTCTATGGGGTTACGCATAAATTTTCCGGGCAGTTTGAAAAGAGCAATGACTTTTGCGCCTGCCACGCCCTGTTCATGACAGCGGTAATCGCGCCGCCCTCCGGTCAGGATAAGGACGCCTTCACCCTGGGGCTGTGCTGCGACAGACGCGGCGACGCCAAACTGGAACTGCTCGCCGACAGCGCGGATGTGCGCGAGATAGAATCAGCCTGGGGCGGCCCCAAGCATTGGCGGATGCACGACAGCATCAATATAGCCGCTGAATGCCCGCGCTGCACTTACCAGCCGCACAACCAAATATATGAACAGGTCATCCTGAACGACAGCATGACTTATAAGTTTATTTAAGGGGTTTCCAAAGGGGCTAAAAGGGGCATGTTCGCCAGGATGTGGCTTTATCTCCCATCTCCTTGGCACAGTGGCAAGGTGCCTTTGGCGGGGGTGCCGGGGGCGGAGCCTCCGGCTGAACAAAATTAATCTGCTTTAAGAGGCCAAACATATGGATATTTCGGTCATAGGACTGGGTAAATTGGGGTTATGCACCGCCGCCTGCTTTGCGGCCAGGGGGCACAAGGTCGTGGGGGTGGATGCCGATGCGGCCCTGCTTGCCGCCCTGCGCCGCCGGGAGTGCCCCATAGCTGAAAGCGGGCTGGAGGAACTGCTGCGGCGCGCGGGGGATAATTTTTCCTGCTCCGGGGACTATGCGGCGGCTGTGGCCGCAAGCGCCGTAACCATGATCATCGTGCCCACCCCCAGTCTGGAGGATGGCTCCTTCAGCAACGCCTTCGTGCTGCGCGCCCTGGAGCAGTTGGCCCCGGCCCTGGCCGGCAAAAAAGAGTTCCATGTCGTAAATGTGGTTTCCACCGTAATGCCCGGCTCTTGTGCAAAGGTCTTTATCCCCCTGCTGGAGCGCTTGACCGGCAAGATCTGCGGTCAGGAGTTCGGTTTTGTCTATAACCCTGAATTTATCGCCTTGGGTTCCGTGATCAGGGATTTTTTGCGTCCGGACATGCTGCTCATGGGCGTTTCGGACGCGCGCAGCGCCGCGATATTGCGCGAGATTTACGCCGCCACCGTGGAGTCTGCCCCCGTCTATGCGGTCATGAGTCCGCTCAACGCGGAGCTGACCAAGCTCAGCCTGAACTGCTTTGTGACCATGAAAATCAATTTTGCCAATGAGCTGGCCGCCTTGTGCGAAGCTATGCCGGGGGCCGATGTTGATGTTGTAACCCGCGCCGTGGGTTCAGACAGCCGGGTTGGGTCCAAATACCTCACCGGCGGGCTGGGCTTTGGCGGCCCCTGTTTCCCCAGGGATAATCTGGCCATGAGCGCCCTGGGCCGCCTTGCCGGGCATGAGTGGAAACTGGCCCCGTTGGTGCTGGAACAAAACAAGGCCGTGCCGGAGCGCATTTTTAACCGCCTGCGCGCAAGGCTGTCGCCCGGCGGCCCTGTGGCCCTATTTGGCGTATCCTATAAGCAGGATACGCCTGTGGTGGAAGAATCCCAGGGTTTGCGGCTGGCCGGGCTTCTGGCGCGGGCGGGCTATGCCGTGCGCCTGCACGATCCCCTGGCCCTGGACACGGCCCGCGCTGTAATGGGAGACGGAGACGGCGGCGGGGTATCTTATCATAGCTCGCCTTACACGGCGGCGCACGGCGCGCGGGCCATCGCGCTGCTGGCCGATTGGGCGCAATTTGCCGCCTATGATTGGGCAAGGCTGGAGCAGGAGGCCGCTCCGGACGCCCTGCTTTTTGACAGTTGGCGCAGGCTGCGCGACCGGGAATTCAAGCGCCTTGTTTATTGCCCCTTAGGTCTGGGGGAGGAGTGAGATTATGCATATGGAGCAAGGCGGCTTTGCCGCCAAAGACCTGACTGAAGTGCGGGAATATTGGGACAGGCGGCCCTGCAATCTGCGTCATTCCCCCTTGCCCGTAGGTTCACGCCAATATTTCGATGCGGTGGAAGCCCGTAAATATTTTGTGGAGCCGCACATTCCCGCCTTTGCCGATTTTGCCCGCTGGCGGGGCAAGAAAGTGCTGGAAATAGGCTGCGGCATGGGCACGGATACCATGAACTTCGCCAGGGCCGGGGACGGAACCGTCGGCGGGAGCATTTAAACTTTTGGTTTTGTATTATTTGGGGGGAATTATTCCCCCCAGCGGGGTTCGGGGCGGAACCCCGAATTAATCAGTGTTTCCCTGGATACCCCTGCGGGAGCGACCCAAAGTTAACCTGCTTTAGATAGAGCTGTCGGCAGATATAAGGAGGGATTGATGAGCGCTATTTTTGCCATGCCTGATGTGGATGCGGCGGAGGCGGATTTTATTCAGGGCGCGCGCGTCTTGCTGGATCCGGCCTCGGCCCGCGTGGGCGGGGTTTGGGGCGGCACAGGGCGTCCCAAGCTGTGGGATCCTGATTTTTTAAGCCGCCTTTCAGCCTTGCTGCGGCGCATCCCCGCCCCAATGGTGGTGGACGTGGGCGCCAACACCGGTTACGTTGCATTGCTCCCCCTGCTGCATACCGACATGAAGGTTTTTGCCTTTGAACCAAACCCGGCGGGTTACGCCTTGCTGAAAAAAAATATTTTTTT
>JAITGZ010000143.1 GCA_031280335.1 Deltaproteobacteria bacterium
CGGATTAATCAGGCCGAAATGGATATTGAACCCGTGGGCGAAAATCAGGGTCTGCCCCTTGCGCAGGTGGGGCAGAATATCCTTTTCATACACATCGGCCTGGTGTTGGTCGGGCAGCAGAATCATCAGCAGGTCCGCCTTCTTGGCGGCATCGGCTACAGATACGGGGCTGAAGCCCTGTTCTTTGGCCAGGTCGTAGTTGGGGCCGCCGGGGCGCTGGGCCACAATCACTTCCAGGCCGGAGTCGCGCAGGTT
Source organism: Deltaproteobacteria bacterium (assembly GCA_031280335.1). Taxonomy (GTDB): domain Bacteria; phylum Desulfobacterota; class Desulfovibrionia; order Desulfovibrionales; family Desulfovibrionaceae; genus WRHT01. Next base: position 256 of record JAITGZ010000143.1, read on the forward strand.
TTGGGCATGGGCATTGCCCTGGCTGCCGTAACCCACCACAGCGATGGTCTTGCCTTTAAGCACATTTAAATCCGCGTCTTTCTCATAGTAAACTTTCATTGCAGCACGTCTCTCCTAAGTGTTATTTGAAACACCTCCGCCGTGTATCCGGCGCGAGGCGCATGGGCCGCTGCGGCGTCAAGGTTGATTTTTTTTGTACCGATCCAAAATGGACACAAGTTTGGTCTTGCCGTCCAGCTTTTGTTTTTTCAACTCACGCATCTGCTGTTCTTCCGCCGGGGTTCTGAAGCTCTTGCTTTCCAGCTTTTCCAGTTGCTTTTCAAAAAGCTGGTGCTCATTCCAAAGGGCCTTCAGTTCGTCATCCCTGGCGGCATATTTTTCAAGCAAATGGAGATCCTGGGCATCCATAACGCATCCTCCGGATTATATGATTTATGCCATATTAGAATTTATCCCGTTCCAATCCGGTTTTTGATCGGAGGGGACAAACAGTTTTTTTTCACGGCTTTTTGCGCCGCCGGCCAGAAAAATTTTGTTTTTTCGCAGTCCCAGCCGCTCCGCCATCAATCTGATCAGGGACTGATTGGCCTTACTTTCAACCGCCGGGGCGGCCAGGCGTATCTTGAGCCTGCCGTCCTCACAGCCGCGAAATTCATCCTGCTTTGCTCCCGGCTGTACCTTGATCAAGATATACCAGCCGTTTTCCGTCGCGATGACGCCGGGCCGGATGGCCTCCGGCGCTGTTTCCGCCTGTGTCTTCATCCTTGTAAACGCAGGGAAACGGCAAATTCGGCCATGGATTTGACCAGGGCTATGTTGATGAATTGCAGGGCCAGGATGATCAGCACGGGCGAAAAATCCATGCCTCCGGCCAATATAAAGGGCAGTTTGCGGCGCACCTGGTACTGCAAGGGCTCAGTCAGGACGCGCAGGGCGCGCACAATGGGATTGTAAGGATCCGGCCTTACCCAGGTAATCAGGGCGGCGATGATGATTATCCAGGTGTATATGTGGATCAGCGTACCAAGAATGGAGGCGATGGCCGCCAGAATATTGGAAAACAAAATCATACCCGCTCCCTATGCATTCGGCCTTGGCTCATGTGGCGGCCGTAAAAGATTTTTCGTGCGCTGTTTCCATACTCTTCAAAACATATTTTCAGACAAAAAGTTTAAAGCCATTTTTCACCAGAGAGGGTCAAATGATCAAGTTTTATTTTCAGCCGACGGGTCAGCCGTCTCACCCGGGAACAGCCTGCGGTGTAAATCCGCAAAGGTGTCAAAATGCAGGGCCGCGCAAAGTTTGGGGTTTTTAAAGGCCCAAAAGGGTACTCCGGCAGCGGCCGCCGCCTGCTCGTCAACTTTGCTGTCGCCAATGTAAGCCACTTCGCCGGCTTTTGCCCCCCAGGCCGCAAGCACTTGCAGCAGACCGTCCGGGCTGGGTTTGGGTTGGGAGTTGGAAGCGGTCTGCACGGGTGAAAAATATTTTTCCAGCTTGAAACGGGCCAGAAAACCCTCCAGGGGTGAAAGGCGGTTGGTGCATACGCCCAGGCCGAAAGATTCCGCGCGCAGCCGGTCCAGCAGGGGGATCAGCCCTTCTTCCGCTTGCAGCAGGCTGTAATAGTCGTCCAGATAAGCGTCCAGCTCTTTTTTGGCTCCGCCCGTCAGCAAATGCCGTACCGATTCCTCCCCCAGGCCGCGAAAAATATGCCGCAGGGCCTGTTCATAGGTGGCCATATGCGCAAAGTCTTCTTCTTCCGGGGTCAGGGGCGGCAAAGACCAGCGCGCGCGCAGGCGGTTGTAGAAAGTAATGTTGGCCAGACGTGAGTTGATCAGCACCCCGTCGCAGTCAAAGATCAGTCCGCGCAGGCTGTGTAATCCGCCTTTCGGGACGCTTGAACCACTATAAGGCATAATATGTTTCCCGCTCCGCCGCCAGTATGGTACGCGGTTCATCCAGCCAGGGCCTGGAACCGTCCGCATCCCGCATATGCGCCAGAGTACGCAGCGGCGTTACGGCCAGGCCCAGCCCGGCTGTGAAATAATCGGGCCAGGCGTTAAGAGAGGCGCGCAGTTCTTCGGGCAGGGGGCGCAGCGACCCTTGTTCGCGCAGTTCGGCGCATAGGTCTGTATGCGCGCTTAGGAGCAAAGCCCCGGTGGGCAGAAAAGCGCCCATGGCCCCCAACACCGCGCGCCAGGAATAGGCTGGAGCATGGTGTTCAGGAGCGGAAACGGATTCTTCCCTTTCACCTTCGCCCAGATACCCATGCAGTCGGGCCTGTTTTTCTTCCAAAACCCGTTCCAGAGCATTCAGGGCGAGAATATTTTCTTCATGTTCCCAGGCCAGCAGCAGGGTTTTTTGCGCCTCTTGCAGTCCCATCCGTCCCCTGGCAGTCCCCTGGCGGGTGAGGATATTTTTATCCGTTCCCACCTGGCCGCTATGGGCGAAGTTTTCAAGATAGGCGCGCTCTTCTGCCGGGAGCGTTTCCACGCCCTGCCGTAACGGCTTTAAAAAATGCGTGCGTACCGGTTCCTGGGGCGCGTCCCGGTTCAGGACTGAACCCAAGGCCAGGAGTTCGCGCAAAACGGAATCAGCCTGGTCCGGTCCCCAGGGCAGGTTATCCGGCAGAAAAACGCCGCGCTCTTCCCCGCCAGAGGGCAGGGGCAGACCTGGACGCAGAAAAAGCGTCTCGCACGGCAGGCCGGCGGGGGCAAGCTCCGCATGTAACGTGGGAATATATACAATGGGTTTATGCATAAAAATCGGCGACAAGTATTTATGTTATATCTTCTAGCTGAAAGAAAATGAAAATGCAAGTTTTTTAGAACATAACGTACCCATCGCCAGGTTTGCGCCCGGGGGCGGTCCCAAAGAGATATCTATGCTCCTTGAGGTCCACCGTATCTTTTCCCTTCTTAATCCATTTGTTTTTTTAGTGAGTTCCCCCAGGCTGAATGGTTATTCATTGATTTTGAGCGTTGACTTTAAAGCGTTAAGCGATATAAATAACTCCTGGTCCGTTTCAAAATTGGACGGCGCTTAAGCCTATAAGCGCCGGGTGAGTATGGTCCAGGTTTAAAACGCGCCTGCCTGGGCGCTAGATGAAAGGATGAAAAATGTACCCCAGCATACCCCAGATTCTTATCATACTGCTTGTGGTGGTGCTTATCTTCGGAGCGAAAAAACTGCCGGAAATAGGCGGCGGCCTGGGCAAGGCCATCAAAAATTTCAGGAAGGCATCCCAAGAACCGGACGAAATAGACATCACGCCTAAGACCGAGAAAAAAGCCCCGGCCGGGGAAGATAAAA